>JAFAHP010000306.1 GCA_019237175.1 Alphaproteobacteria bacterium | reverse complement strand
CCGCCAAGGCCAAAGGCTGGACCATCACCCAGATCCTCAACACACACGAGCATCGGGACCATACCGGCGGCAACCCGCAGATGGTCGCGGCGACCGGCGCCAAGGTGCTTGCCCATGCGAACGCCAAGGACCGTATTCCCGAAATGGATCAAGGGCTGCATGCCGGCGACGTGATCAAGGTCGGCAAGACTGTCGAGCTCGAATGTCTCGACACGCCCGGCCATACGATGTCGCATATCTGCATCATGGCGCATGGCGACACGCCGGCCTTGTTTTGCGGCGACACCTTGTTCAACGCCGGGGCGGGCAATTGCCACAATGGCGGCCATCCGAACGAGCTTTACAATACGTTCGTCAATCAGCTTTCCAAATTACCCGAGGAAACCCTGATCTATCCTGGGCACGACTACATCGCGCGTAATCTTGCATTTACCCTTGACCGCGAGCCTGACAATGGCGAGGCCAAGAGGCTCTTGCCGCGGGTCGAAAAGCAGGACACCAACCGCCCGCTCGTTACGACGCTCGATGTCGAGCGCGAGATCAATACGTTCTTCCGCCTGACGAGTCCTACGGTCATCCGTCGGCTGCGCGCGGCGTTCCCGGATCTTCCCGATCATCCCGATCCGAAGACAGTGTTCCTGCGGTTGCGCGAATTGCGCAACAAATGGTGAGGCCGAAAAGCGGCCCGACTTAGGAAGTCGTCATGGCCGGACCTGTTCCGGCCATCCACGGGCCCGATCAGCGGCAGAGAAAAGCGTAGATCACCGGGACGCCCCCGGGTTTAAACCGCGAAGGCCCGTCGCCAGTGTAACCCGGGGGCGGTGATGACGGGTGAAAGTTGAAGATGGACCTGTGGGTAGACAGCCGACCGCCTAATAGGTCGAGATTTCGATCGAGTTCTGGTCGGGATCGTCGATGTAAACCGATTGGATCGTACCGACGGCGCCGGCGCGCGGGCCCTGCATGCGTATCGCCACCCCGCAGGCACCCAGATGGGCTTTCACCTCGTCGAGCGGTGTCGTGGTCACAAAGCAGATGTGAGCCGGCATCCGCTTTTCGCCGGTCATCGCCATTTTTCCACCGGCGGCGTCGAGATGGATCTTCTGCTCGCCGAAATAGAGTGCGGCGCGGCCTTCACCCATGCTTTCCGTCTTCATCCCGAGCACGCGCCGGTAGAATTCCACGCTGCGATCGATATCGGCGACAGTTAAGTTCAGATGGTCTATGCGCTCGATCTTCATGACCGTTCCCTTCAACTTTGCGACATCGCAGCTTGCCACGCCTCGCGACGATGGACCAGCTTTCCCTCTCCGCCCCGCTCCCCGGGTTACCCTTGCGACGCGCCTCAGCCGGTAAGCCGGGGTGACCCGGGGATCCCGGCGTCGGCCACATGATCCACCATTCGATCCCCGAACAAGTGTGCGAGGCCATCGATGCGGCGCTTCACCGCCCGGGACCGGGCAGACGCGCTGATCGATCCTCCGGCCAGAACTCCCGCTGCGATGAGCCTCACTCACGTTCCGGCAGCGTCTCGTGCTTTATCCGATCGCGGGGTTCTTCAGCAGCGCCGATGGAGCAAGAACGGCGGAGGGGGATCGGGCTGGGTGGTGACGATTGCGCGCACCGTCACCGGCGTGTCGTCGGCGCGCTCGATGCGGAAATTTTGGATCAAGGTCGCCAAGACCAGGACCGCTTCGGTCAGGGCGAATTGCGCGCCGATGCAGACGCGCGGCCCGATCCCGAACGGCAGATACACGAACCGGTCAGGCGGCGGCGCACCGGGCAGAAAACGTAATGGGTCGAATACCTCCGGCTCCTTCCACAGCCGGCGGTGGCGATGCAACACCCACGGGGCGATCAGCACGACGGCGCCTGCCTTGATTGGCACGTCCCCGGCAAGATCGTCGCTGATCGCCATGCGGGCGAGGGTGAAGGCCGGCGGATAAAGCCGCATAGCTTCCTGCACGACGGCGCGGGTGTAAACAAGCACAGACAGGGCCGCCGCGGCGGCATCGGGTCCAAGATCGATACCGGCAACTTCGGCGGCGAGGCGCTCCTGAATTGCGGGAGCGCCGGCGAGCAGATAAAGCGACCAGAACAGCGCCACCGCGGTTGTCTCGTGGCCGGCGACAATCATCGTCGCGACCTCGTCGGCAAGTCGGGCCGGCGGGAACACGGCGCCGCTCTCAGGGTCGGTGGCGGCCGCCATCAGGTCGAACAAATCGCGGGGCGCGCCGGCCGGGAGTTGCGCGCGGCGGGCGGCAATAATGCGGCGGATGAAGTCGAGCCAGCGCCGGCGGAAGCGCCAGCGCAGGACATCGCGCGGGCTTGGTATCGCCACCGGGAGCAGGAAATCGAGGAGGTTCGGACGGCCGAGACGGACCGCATAGCGCGTAATCAAACCGCGCAATTCAGCCCCGTATCGCGCCATCTCGAGTGAAAACATCGAGGTACCCGCGATTTCCAGTGCCAGGAATTGCATCGCGGCGAGCAGATCGACCGGGCGGCCGCGGGCGCCCGCCGCCCGGAGGTCGGTGACTGACCCGGCCGCGGCGCGTGCGACATGACCGGCGACGATCGGCACGGTCCGCGGCGCAAAAGCCGGGGCGAGCGTGCGCCGCTGTCGCCGCCAGTCTTCGCCCTGGCTCAGAAGAAGACCCTTGCCGAGGAGCGGACGCAGGATCCTGATTCCGGCAGCAGTACGCCGGTAATTGGCCCAATTGTCGACCAGGATATGCTGGATCCCGGCGGCGCGGCTCATGATGATTTGCTGACGCCCGAAGACGCGGCGAAAGACGACCTCTTCTTCAAATGCCTCGGGCGGAAATATGCCGATCGCGTTGTCACTCAGCGAGCGCGCGAAGCTCAGCGAGGTTGGCGGCGCGGCACGGCCGGCGATCGCCGATGGGGGAGGCTGCGTTTCGGTCATCTCTTAACCTCCAACGGCCCGGCGCGGCACTCGTGAGGTCGCCATCGCGCCCGCCGGTTCCAATCCGCGCGGCGAGTTGCGCAGCCACACCACCAGCGGCAGAGACAACAGCAGGGCACCGCCGATCCACCGCCAGGCGTCGTCGAAGGCGGCGACGAGTGCCGCGCGCTCGACCAGCGGTGCTACGAGATCGCGGGTCGCCTGGTCGACCGGGCCGAGCGGGACGCCGGTAAAGCGCTCGGCCGGCAAGCCGACAAAGCGCGCCGCCGCTGCGTCGCCCGCTTGGAGGCGCGCCACAAGTCCCGTGACATGGGGCGGCGTGCGCTGTTCGATGATCGTGTCGATGACCGCAAGCCCGATCGCTCCGCCGAGATTCCGCATCAGATTGAAAAGGCCGCTGGCATTTGGCACGCGCGCCGGATCGAAACCGCCGAGCGCCAACGCCGTGCTCGGCAGCAGGCACAACATCACCGCGGCACCGCGCATCACCTGCTGTCCAAAGAGACCCCAAAAATCGGTGGCCGGCGTCATAAAGCCGTTGCCGAGCCAACCCATTGCCAACAGACCATAGCCGGCCGCGACCAACACACGGGCATCGCTGCGCCGCTCAAGCATCGTTGCCACCGGCGCCATCGCCAGCTGGGCGGCACCGGTGACCATCATAATCTCGCCGACCGGGAGCGCGTCGTAATCGCGCACCAACCCGAGAAACACGGGCAACAGGTAGGTCCCTCCGTAAAGACCAACCCCGAGAGCAAAGCTAAAGCAGCAACCGATCGCGAAATTGGGCTCGCGAAACGCATAAAGATCGATAAGCGGCGCGAAATGGCGCAGCGAACGGCGCACCAATGCGATGCCGCAGGCAGCGCAAACAGCGGCAAGCAGCAGCATCGGAGAGCTCTGCCAACCGCGCTTTGGCGCCTCCTTCAGCAGCAATTCGAGGCCGGCCAGAGACACCGCCAGCAACGGCAATGCCCAGAGGTCGAGGGACGCACAACGGCGACGGTCGGCGCGATCGATATCGATGGTCGCGGCGACCAGCAGCGCGACGACGATGCCCGGCGGCACGTTGATCAAAAACAGCCAATGCCATGAGAACTGCTGGGTGACAAAACCGCCGACAACCGGGCCCAATGTCGGGGCGAGCATGGCAAAGATCCCGGCAATCAGCGTCGCGCGCGGCCGCGCTCTGTCGTCGAACATCAGAAAAATCGACGAGAATACGAGCGGGATCAGCGCGCCCCCGCAAAATCCCTGCACTACCCGCGCCGGGATCAACGCCCAGAAGCCGGCAGAGAAGGCGCAGGCGAGGCTCGCTGCGGTAAAGCCTGCGAGGCAGGCGACAAACGCCCAGCGGGTGGACAGCATCAGCGTCAGCCAGCCGGTCAGCGGGATGGCGACGATTTCCGCCATCAGATAAGCGGTCTGGACCCAGCTCAGCCGATCGAGCGGAATGCCGAGCCCGGCTTGGATCTCGGGAAGCGAGCTGGCGACGATCTGGATGTCGAGGATGGCCATAAACATGCCCATCGTCATAGCGGTAAAGCCGAGCCAGGCTTTTGGCGCTGGCTGGAAAGCGATCCTCACAGCCCGCGGCGCGGCGCCAACACCGCGTCCTCTATCGCAATGCGGCGGATGATCAGGGTCAGGTTGAGGCAGCAGAAGACGGCGGCAATAGCAAAGGCACCAAAAGCGAGCGGCAGTAGGGCGATCTCGGCGGTTACGATCAGGTAATTGGGATGGCGTACCCAGCGGTAGGGGCCGGTGCACACCAACGGGGCGCCGGGCAGGGTCAGGAGGCGCGTCGACCAATAGTGGCCAAGACTCAGGATGGCCCAGAGACGGATCGGTTGCAGCAGCACGAACAGGCCGAACAACAGCCAGCTGGGTTGTACTGCGGCCGGCATCAACAGCGGCAGGCTCAGCAGCCAGCCGGCATGGAGGACTACGAAATACGGGTAGCCGCCGGGGTCGGCCTCAACGGCGCCCAGACGCCGCAGCCGCGCGGTGTTGTGCGCGGCCCAGGCGAGCTCGGCGAGCCGCTGTGACGCCACGAACGCGAGTGTCCAATAAAAGACCGTCACCGATTAGCCAGCACCGTGAACCCGGCAGTGAACCCGGGGCCGAGTGCCGTCAGCAATGCCAAATTCCACGGCCGCGTATTGGCGAGCATTTGCTCCAGCACAAACAGCACCGTCGCCGCTGACATGTTACCATAGTCGCGCAATATTTCGCGCGCTCCGGCGAGCGCGCCGTGCCGCAACCCGAAGGCATCCTCAAGCGCGGTGACGACCTTGGCACCGCCGGGGTGGCAGACGAAGCAATCGAGGTCTTCGAGCGCCAGGCCGTGACGCCCGAGGAACTCTTTGGCGGGGGCGCGCAGCCGGGTTGCGACGAGCTGTGGGATGTCGCGCGAAAAGATGGCGCTAAACCCGTCATCGGCGATCTCCCAGCCCATAATCTCCAGGCTGCCGGGCCAAGTGTGTTCGCCGCTCGCGATGATTGCCGGTCCGGAGCCGGCAGTCGACAGCAACGCACCGGCGGCGCCGTCACCAAAAAGTGCTGTGGCGACGATATTGCTTGTCGACCAATCGTCGCGGCGAAACGATAACGTACACAGTTCGGCAACCACGAACAGGACGGTTTCGCCGGGTACCGTCAAAGCCTGGTCTGCCGCCCGGGCGAGGCCAATTACGCCGCCGGCGCAGCCGAGCCCGAAGATCGGCAACCGGCGGACGTCGGGGCGCAACCCCATCCGCTCGATCAACAGCGCATCGAGGCTGGGCGTGGCGATGCCGGTCGTCGACACGGCGACGATTGCGTCGATCGCATGCTTGTCGAGACCGGCGCGATCGAGCAGCTTGATCGTCGTTGTTTCGAGCAAATCGAGAGCGCTCGCCACGTATATCCGGTTGCGCTCGGCCCAGCCGTGGGGATGGTCGTACCAGTCGGTCGGAACGCATGAGTAGCGGGTACGGATGCCGGTATTGACGAATACCGGCATCAGCCGCTCCAGCGCCGGTGCGCCGTCAAACAGGGCCCTAACCCGCCGGATCACGTCATCTTGATCGAGAAGGTAGGGTGGTAGGGCGGTCGCGATACTAAGAAGACGCGGGACTGGCGGCATGGGAAATATGGCTCTTTGCGCGGGATGCTGCGTGTCGCGAGTAGGACAGTCTGCCGATCATAAAATTCCCGGGCGCACCGAGATGTGAAGCGTACCGCATGCCGTAGGTCGGTGCCGGTAAGGTTCGGGAGCGGAAGGCAACTGCTGCGCTAGACCGAGAGCTTGCCCGGCGGAACTCGAAGATGCACGCGAAAGAGCGGCCCCAATCGAGGGAGGTCGGTAAACGCCGCGCCGCTTATCCAATTATAGGCGAAACGCTGAGTTTGCCTGCTCGTTATCATATCTCGGTATCATATATTGGGAATGGCCACCTGTCGCAATCGGCCTAAAAAAGGCGAACAAAACGGCGCTGATGCCGTCGATAACTTATGAGGCACTTCCGGCCGCCGGCGCGCCCGGAGACCAGGCCCGTGGCGCAGCCGAAGAAGCCGCCGCTTATGAAGGCCGCTTCGCTAAAATCGAGCGCGATCTCGCGATTTTGAAATGGATGATCGCTGGGCTATACGCCTTCGGCGCACCAAGCCTGTGGCTGCTCGTGCGGGTCGCCGCGAAGGCCGGTGCGCCCGGATAGCTAAACTCGTCGATTTTCAATTTTGAGCCAATGGGTTAATGCGCTCGCGCCGGCAGGTGTTGTGGGAAAGGCTATCCGCAGGTGATCTGAGGAATGTCGGCTTCACCGAATTCTGCGACTCGTTGAATCATTTGGGTTCACCAACTTGACGCTGCTTGTGCAGGGTCAGAAAATATGCAGCGGGCGGTACCGTAACGGCCGCTGCTTGGTCGCGTTAAGTATATAACGCCAGGATTGTTAGTGAGAGAAGGTGTTATCGCGGCGCCGACGACCGAGCCCAGGGTTACCCCGGAGAGGTCGCGAAATCCATAAAGTTCATGTTTTACCTCCGGATCTGCCGTCACCCGGTCGCCCTTGTAGCACCTAATATCTCACCAATTTAGGCCGATCAACATAGATGTTAGACTGCCGACAATTAGTGAGATAAATCGTTATAGTCTTTATACTTGGGTGGTAGCATGGGCACCCCGCCATCTTGCAGCTCGGCGAGTGGGAGCGCATGCTTCGTGATCAAGCGGAATTCGGAGAAAGCCTGATGAACGGCGCGGAAAGCTTGGTGCGGACCTTAGTGGGGGGCGGGGTCGATGTCTGTTTCGCCAATCCCGGCACCTCGGAAATGCACTTTGTCGCCGCTCTCGACCGGGTCGAAGGGATGCGCTGCGTGCTCGGCCTGTTCGAGGGTGTCGTGACCGGTGCTGCCGACGGCTACGCGCGAATGAGCGAGAAACCGGCGGCCACCCTTCTGCATCTCGGCCCCGGATTGGCGAACGGGCTCGCCAACATCCACAACGCCAACAAGGCGTCGAGCCCGATGATCAACATCGTCGGCGATCACGCCACATATCACCGAAAATACGATGCACCCTTGACCTCGGACATCGAGGGGCTGGCCCGGCCTTCCTCGCATTGGGTCAAGACCTCGCCCGACGCCAAATCGATTGCCGCCGACGGTGCCGCTGCAATTGCCGCGGCCCGTACCTTGCCTGGCCAGATCGCGACCTTGATCCTCCCGGCCGATACCGCATGGAACGATGGTGCGAGCCCCGCTCCCGTGCCCGCGGTCGCCGGTCCAAAGCCGGTCTCGGGGGAAGCCATCACCGAAGCCGCCCGGGCGCTGCGCTCGGGGGAGCCGTGTCTGATTTTGCTGACCGGGCGCGCCTTGCGCCAGGACGGGCTCGAACTCGCCGGCAAGATCGCTGCCAAAACCGGAGCGAGGCTGATGGCGCAGGGCTCCAACGCCCGCACCCAGCGTGGGCGCGGGCGCGTGTTTCTCGAACGCGTGCCCTATGTCGTCGACCAGGCGACCAAGGTGCTGGCCGGGTTCAAGCACATCATTCTGGTCGGCACCAAGATGCCGGTGGCGTTTTTTGCCTACCCCAATAAGCCCAGCCTTCTGGCCCCGGCCGATGCGCAGGGCCACCTGCTCGCGCGCCTCGACGAGGACATGATCGGGGCGCTGGGCGCCCTGAGCGAAGAGGTCGACGCACTGCGCACACCGGTGCCGGTGACCAACACGCCGGCGCCGAGCAAGGCGAGTGGGCGGATCACGCCCGAAGCGCTCGGCGCCTCGCTCGCGGCGCTGTTGCCGGAAAATGCGATTGTCGTTGACGAGGCGGTCACGACCGGCCGTGGCTTTTTTGCGCCGACCTGCGCCGCCGCACCCCATGACTGGCTATCGAACATGGGCGGCTCGATCGGCTTGGGGATGCCGCTGGCGACGGGTGCCGCCGTGGCGTGCCCCGATCGCAAGGTTATCACCCTCGAAGGCGACGGCAGCGCCATGTACACCTTGCAAGCCCTGTGGACGCAGGCGCGCGAGGGGCTGGACGTGACGACATTGCTGTTCTCGAACCGCAGCTACCAGATCCTGAAGGGTGAGCTCGCCAATGTCGGCGCCGGCAATCCCGGCCGCAAGGCGCTCGACATGCTCGACCTGGACAACCCCGATCTTGATTTTGTGGCGCTCGCCAAGGGTATGGGTGTGCCCGGCGCACGGGTCACCGATATGGAAGCGTTCAATCGCCGGCTTGCCGAGGGGATTGCGACCCCCGGGCCCTATCTCGTTGAAATCGTCTGCTGAGCCGGGTCATCCGATCGGGAACCTTCGGCGCCGAATTTGGTTGACTAAATGAATGTTATTAATGGATTGCCGCTATTGATGGCGGGCCGCGGCTAAACATGGGGCGGCGACAGCAACGTGGGGGAGCGTTGTGCGCGACGGACTGCGCGTCTACAACCTTTTTCCGACTTTGGCGGGGACGGTCAAGAAATGGGCCGACCATCTGCCGCGCATCGCGGCGATGGGGTTCAATGCCGTCTACGTCAATCCGTTTCACTATCCGGGCTTTTCCGGCAGCCTTTACGCGGTCAAGGATTACTACCGGCTGAATCCGCTGTTCCGCGGCGCGGCGCGTGGCGACGACGATCGCCTGTTGCACGACTTCACGACAGCGGCGCAGGCCTGCCGGCTGCGCGTCATTATGGATCTGGTCGTCAACCACACCTCAAAAGACAGCGAATTGGCAGCAGGCCATCCCGACTGGTTCGCGCATGACCAAAACGGCGATATCCGTTCTCCGTTCGCAATCGACCCGGCCGATCGGCGGCGCAAGACGGTATGGGGCGATCTCGCCGAGCTCGACTACACCGGGTTGCACGGCGGCGAAATCGTCGGCTATTTCAACGATGTCGTGCGCCATTATCAGGGGCTCGGCTTTGCCGGGTTTCGCTGCGACGCGGCTTACAAGATCCCGGCCAAGGCGTGGCGCGGGCTGATCGGCGCCGCCAAGGCTGTCGACCCGGCGGTGATTTTTTTGGCCGAGACCGTCGGCGCGCCCAAGGAGGCCGTGCTGGCGCTTTCTGCGGTCGGCTTTGATTATCTCTACAACAGTGTCAAATGGTGGGACTTCAAGAGCCCGTGGCTGCTCGAGCAATACGAGTTGTTTCGCCATATCGCACCCTCGATCGGCTTTCCCGAAAGCCATGACACGCCCCGCCTCGCGGCCGAATTGCGTGCCGCCGGCATCCCGGAGAGCGAGTTCGAGCCACGATATCGCCAAGCTTATGCCTTTGCCGCGGCATATTCGGCGGGCGTATTGATGCCGATGGGCTACGAATACGGATGGGAGCGGCGGCTTTCGGTTGTTATGGACCGCGAGCCGGAGGTCGAGCCGAAACGTTTCGACCTGAGCCTCTACATTGCCGAGATCAACGCGATGAAGCTCGCTATCCCGGCGCTGAACGAGGAAGGGCCGCTGCGGCTGGTGCCGAGCGGGGACGACGACCTGATCGTGATCGAGCGGCAGACCGAGTGCGGCGACGACCGAGTGCGGATCATCGTCAATCGCGATACCGCTCGGGAGCGCCCACAGCCTGGCGAAGGGGGTCTTGAGTTCGCGACGGTCGAGCCGCTCGGGGTGCGCGTCGTGCGCATCGCCAAGGCCACACCGCGCAAGGCCGAAATGCCTACAGAATGGCGGCCGGAAGCCCGCATCCAGATCGAGGACGTCTATCCGCAGCTCGATGGCGGGCGTTACCCGGTCAAGCGCATCGACGGCGAGATGTTCGAGGTCTGGGCCGACATATTTTGCGACGGCCACGACCGGCTGGGCGCGGTCGTCAAATACCGGTGCGAGGACGGAGTCTGGCGCGAGACCCCCCTCGAATTTTTCGATAACGACCGCTGGGTCGGGCGTTTCCGGCTCGATCAGGTCGGGTTGTGGCGCTATACAATCGAAGCCTGGACCGATCGGTTCGAAAGCTGGCGAGAGGAAATCGAGAAAAAACGCGATGCCGGTCAAAGCCTGACGCTCGAGTTGCGGGAGGGTCAGGCATTGCTCGAAGCGGCGCTGCCATCGGCCGAGCGGGACGATGCGTCTGCGATTCGCGCGGTCTTGCGTGACCTCGATCGCGGCGACGATGCTGCGAGGCTCGACCTATTGCTGTCCGCCGCGGTCCGCGAAAT
>JAFAHP010000245.1 GCA_019237175.1 Alphaproteobacteria bacterium | reverse complement strand
GGAGGGAAGGGCGGGGTGCGGGCCAATCAGTTTGCGCTGGCTTTGCGCTGCAGCGGTCACTTCAGTTGCTCAGGTTGGGCAGCGCGCAAGAACTTTGGGCGGTCGCCAAGTGTCAGGATCCCGCCCACCGGACACTTTGCCCGGCCTCATCGACACAGGCGCTCGTTTTGATCGGATATGATGTCCGATATCCACGGCGACGTCGTCGCCGCGGGCGATACGGTGCGCAAATGGCGAGTTCGCGGGATACCCGGCCGTTATCGTTTGCCAATCGCGCTGTCGTTCTCCCCCTTCGCGGCCGGACCCAAGATTTGCGGGTGAGAAACAGGGAACAGGTGGAGGCGTCGCTTCCACCGAGACAGCCGCATTGCGCTATCGAACACCATCCTCGGAGCGACTCTTACCGCCCGGTTCTGCCGATGCGTCAGGCCGGTGCAGTGGCGCTTTCGGTGACGGTTTCGAGCTGGCCGACGGTCTCGCGGCCGAAGATCACCGGGATGAACGCGCCCAGCGACGCGACAACCAGCATCGTGCCGAAGAAGATGGTCGGAGAACCGGTGAACGGCGCCATCAGGAATGGGGCCACGACGCCGGAAAAGATCCGCCCGAACGACTCGCCGAACATGTGGCCGCGCCCGCGCAGCGCCGTCGGGAACTGCTCGGAGAGGTACATCCGCGCCGCGGTGCCGGCCGACAGCGCGGTGAAGCCGGTGATCAGCGCACCGATCACCATGACCGTTCCCGCATGGCTTGCCACCCGATGCGCCACGAGCATCAGGCAAAGGCCGGGCAGGGACCCGAGCAGCGCATAACAAATCGTCCAACGGCGACCGATGATCTCCATCAGAAAGCCGGTGAAGGCCTTGCCGGGGATGCTCGCTGCAAACACCAGCGAGGTGACACCAAAGCTCAACGTGACCGCGGCGCCCTGATCGACCAAGGCTTTCGGAAGCAGCACCGAGGCTAGAAAAAACGCAATGCTTTGAAACAAATAGCTGGAAATGCCGATGACTGTCCACCGCAGTTGGCCGGACCGGAACAGGGCCCAATAAGGCGGCAACGCTTCGCGCGCGTCTGGGTTGACGCCTAGCGCCGCGGCCGTCAGCGGCGGCACGCGGTTGCCGGCGCGGCGGATGATCCGGTTGGCGAGGTCCACGGCGACCTCGGGCTGACCGCGGCGCAAATGCCAGCGCGGGCTTTCCGGGATCGCAAAATAAAGCAGCGGCGGGATCACGAAGAACGCCAGACCACCGGGCAAGGCCATCAGCCGGAACGAATTCTGGTTGGCGGCGAGCAGCGCACCGACCAATGGCAGCACCGTGAACGCGGCGGCAAGCGACATCTCCAAGACCGCGCTGAAGGTGCGTCGGTGTTGTGCCGGCATCAATTCGGCGGCGATCGGAAAGGGCGATGAGACCGCAAAGCCGCCGGCAAGGCCGGTCACCAGACGGATCGCGATCAATTGCTCGGCGGTCTGCACCAGCGTGATCAGCAGGGTGCAAAAGGTGACCCCCGCTACCCCGATCAGCATGATGGCCTTGCGGCTCCAGTAATCCGAGACCGTCGACGCGATAAGGCCGCCGACGCAGACCATCATCGTCGAAGCTATCGCCAGAAAACGGATCTCCGTCGGGGTCAGATGCAGAGGCTGCTTTGCCAGCACCAGCAGTGAGCCGGTCATGACCAGATCATAACCGTCAACAAAGCCGACAAGACCTATAACCCCGAGGATCATCAGGTGATACCGGCTGAACGGGATGCTATCGAGCTTACGCCCGAGGATGTGGCCGGCTGTCGGCGCGGACCGACTGAGGGGAATAGCTTCTGCCACCGCGACCTCCCGGATTGGTCGGAACCTGCGCCGCCTTTGCCTGACGCCAGCGGCTCTCTTGCTCGCGAAAGCTCTCGCGTTGTTCAATTAGGCGTCATCAGCGTCTTCTCAGTTGCCGCGATCCCCTCGCGTCCGCGAATTGAAGTGCTGCCCAGTCACAGCCTGGGCCGGTTTTCGGCACCGCTCCGGCCCGGCTTTAGGCCATCTCGGGCAGGCGCTCGGTCACCGTTTCGAGCTGGCCCGTGGTTTCGCGGCCAAACAACACCGGGACGAAGGCGCCGATCGTGACCATGGCGATGATCGTGCCGAAAAAGATCGCGGCCGAGCCGGTATAGGGCTCCATCAGGAATGGTGCTGCGACCCCCGAAAAGATGCGGCCGACCGATTCGCTAAAGATATGGCCGCGGCCACGTAACGCGGTCGGGAACTGCTCGGCGAGGTAGATCCGGAATGCGGTCGCGGCAGAAAGCGTGGTGAAGCCGGTCATCAGCGCGCCTGCGACCATGACGACAGTTGCATATTCTCCAGCACGGTGCGCCATCAGCATCAGCACAAGGCCGGGCAGTGCGCCGAACATCGCGTAGAAAATCGTCCAGCGGCGGCCGATGATCTCCATCAGGAAGCCGGTGAAGCCTTTTCCAGGGATGCTGGCGGCGAACACCACCGAAGTGACGCCAAAGCTCAAGCCTACCGCCGCGCCCTGATCGACCAGCGCCTTGGGCAATAGCACCGAGATCAGAAAAAACGCGGTACCGCAAAAGACGTAGCTGGAAATGCCGACTGCCGTCCAACGCAGCTGGCTGCGACCGAACAGCGCCCGATAGGGAGGAAGTTCCTCGCGCACCTCCCGCAGGTTGGTGCCGAGCGCTGTCGCGGCGAGTTCAGGCACCCGGCCGCCGGCGCGGCGAATGATCCGGTTGACGGTGTCGACCGCCTCGGCGGTCCGGCCGCGGCGCAAATACCAGCGCGGGCTTTCGGGGATCAAAAAATAGATCAGCGCCGGAACGACGAAGAACGCGAGCCCGCCCGGCAACGCCATCAGCCGAAAGGCGTTCGGGTTGTCGGACAGCATGTGGGCGACGACAGGGAGCACCGTGAACGAGGAGGCCAGCGCCATCTCGTAAACCGCCGCAAAGGTGCGCCGGTGCTGCGCCGGCATCAGCTCGGCGGCGATCGGGAACGGCGCCGAAACGGCGAAACCGCCGCCAAGACCGGTCAAGAGCCGAATGGCGATCAGCTCGCTGCCGGTTTGGACCAGCGGGATCAGCAGCGTGAAAAAGGTGATCGCGCCGACCCCGATCAGCATGATCGCCTTGCGGCTGAAATGGTCCGAAATCGTCGAGCAGATAAAGCCGCCGGCGCAAATCATCAGCGTCGACGCGATCGCCAGAAACCGGACCTCGGTTGGACTGAGGTGCAGCGGTTTTTTCGCCAGGACCAGCAGCGAGCCGGTCATCACGAGGTCGTAGCCGTCGATAAATCCGACAAAGCCCAACACCACGATGATCATCAGGTGGTAAGGGCTGAACGGAATGCTGTCGAGCTTGCCTCCTAGGATGTGGCTCGCCCTTGTCGCTGACCGAGAGACGGGAAGAGTTTCAGCCACCGCGACCTCCCAGCTTGGTCGAGATCTGCGCCGCCTTTGGATGCCCGAACTGCCCGCGCCGACGGTGCTCTCTAGCGCGAAAGTTCCGGCGTTGCCGAACTACGGAATCATTGACGTCTTCTTAGCTGCCGCAGTGCTCTCGCGCCAGCGAATTGGGGTCCTGCCCGGTCACAGCCTGCGGCCGGTTTTTCCGCGCCCCGGGCTCAAGCCCGGCTTTAGGCGACCGCCGCCGCGCTTTCGGTTACGGTTTCGAGTTGGCCGATAGTCTCCCGCCCGAACAGCACCGGGACGAAGGCGCCGATCGCCACGACGGCAAGGATCGAGCCAAAGAAGATCGTCGGCGACCCGGTGTGCGGCACAATCAGAGCCGGCACCAGGCCGTTGGCGAACAGCCGGCCGAACGACTCGCCGAAAATCTGCCCACGGCCGCGCAATGCCGTGGGGAACTGCTCCGACAGATACATGCGAGTCGCGGTGAAGGCTGACAGCACTGTGAACCCGGTGATCAACCCGCCGGCCACTATGACGACCGTCGCATATCCCCCGGCCCGATGCGCGATCAACATCAGGAACAGACCGGGCAGCGATCCGGCGAGCGCATAGAAAATCGTCCAGCGGCGCCCGATGATCTCCATCAGAAACCCGGTGAAGCCCTTGCCAAATATGCTCGCGACATACACCAGCGAGGTCAGGCCGAAGCCCAAACTGACACCCATGCCCTGATCGACCATCGCTTTCGGCAGCAGTGTCGAAATCAGAAAGAACGCGGTGCCGGCGAAGACCCCGCTGAAGACGCCGACGGCAGTCCAGCGAATTTGGCCGCGAGCAAACAACGCCCAATAAGGCGGCAATTGCTCGCGTGCTGCCGGCGTCGTGTCGCCCAGTTCCGCCAGGGTGAGTGGTGGCACGCGGTTGCCGCATCGCGCGATGATGCGGTTGACGATGTCGACGGCGACCTGCGGCCGGCCTCCGCGCAAATGCCAGCGCGGGCTTCCGGGAAGCGCGAAATAGACGATCACCGGGATGACGGTTACCGCCAATCCACCGGGCAATGCCAGAAACCGAAACGCGTTGATGTTGCCGGCGAGCAGTCCGGCGATGAACGGCACCACCGTAAAGGAGGACGCCAGCGACATCTCGTAGACCGCACTGTAAGTGCGCCGGTGCTGTGCCGGCATCAACTCTGAGGCGATCGGGAACGGCGCCGACACCACCCCGCCGGCGCCAAGGCCGGTCAACAGGCGCAGGATTACCAATTGCTCGGCATTTTGCACCAGCGGGATCAGCAAGGTGAAAAACGTCGTGGCGGTGACGCCGATCAGCATGATGGCCTTGCGGCTCAGACGGTCGCCTACCGCCGAGAACGCGAAGCCGCTGAGGGTCAGCGTGGCGGGCGGACCGAACAGCAGCCAGCGATTGTCGGCCTCGGTCAGATGCAATGGCGCCTTGGCCAATACCAAGAGCGAGCCGGTCATCACCAGGTCGTAGCCCTCGATAAACCCAACCAGGCCAAGCACGGCAATGATCAATACGTGGTAGCCGCTGAACGGAATGCTGTCGAGCTTGCGTCCGAGCACGTGGCTGGCGGCGCCCGGCAGCCAGCGGACAGTCGTCGCTTCACTCATCACGCTCTCTCCCAGCTTGATCGGAGCGGGAGGGAGGCCGGAGCACAAACCGCGCGAGGCTGGCGCTTTGGTCTTTACCGCGGATGAATCGACGCCTCGCTCAGTTTCTGGCCCCGGTCCATGCCTCCCGGACCGACAGTTGCTCCTGGTTCATCTGCAGGCTTTTCCGCCTGGGTTTTCTTTTTGATTTAGGGGCGTTGTTTCACTCGCTTCTTGGTACGCCGATCTCAAGCGACCGCGGGCACGGTTCGGTCACAGCTTCGAGCTGGCCGACGGTTTCCTTGCCGAACAG
>JAFAHP010000017.1 GCA_019237175.1 Alphaproteobacteria bacterium | reverse complement strand
GATGGCGGATGAACGCAAGCGCAAACTGCTCTGGCACAATGCGGTGCGGTTCTATGCCCGCGCCCCGCTGGGATGAATGGCCTGCCGCAGGCGCGCCTAGCTGATGCCTAAAATTGCGCCATCCAACGTCGGCGATCTTCTTGTATCTGCGCGCCATGCATGGCGCACGCGCGACGATCCAGAAGAGCCAGGGGTCGGAATATCGGGCTGTGGTCATCCCGCTGACGACCCAGCACTACCCGATGCTGCAGCGCAATCTGATCTACACCGGCGTGACCCGCGGCAAGCGGCTCCTCGTGCTGGTTGGGCAGCGGAAGGCGCTGACAATAGCAGTCAAACGGCGCGGACGCGACGGCGCTGGTCGAAACTGCGGGACTGGTTGACAACTGTGTAGCCTAGTAGGAGTCGTCCGACTGAAATTGTTGTAGCTGCGGCTATGACCTTTCCGAAGGAATGTGCGTCCGTGGTGCTCAGGTGGCTCGGACCAATTTTCTCGCCGCGCTTTCGACGCAATATTAATGACTGTTCCCCTAAAAATAGCGGCAGATGCTTGTACTTCCGTTTCGGTCCGCACTGGCCCAATTATGCCGCACCGAAACATCATCAGGAGACTGCCAGATGAGCGATATCAGGTTTGCCGATGTGATGGAGCAAGAGCGCGGGCGTTTGCATCGTCAACGCGACAAGCTGGTCAATCAGCAAAGGGAGCTGGAAAACAAGCTCACCGAGATCAATCGCGAGCTCGCGGCGATCGATGCCTATGAGACGACGAAAACCGGCAAGGCGGCAGCTCCCCATCGGCAGCGTCGTGGTCGAGGGGCGAGCGGAATGTCGGTGAAGCAATTATCGGCGGATCCTCGCCCTCGTCCCCAGGTCGGGAGCAAGCGCGAAGCTGTGTTGCGGGTCATCGGCGATAATCCGAACGGACTGCGCCTAAGCGAAATCTTTGTATGCATGGGTCTTAAGGGGGACAAATCTGCTGAGAAGTCCGTGTCCAATGCCCTCACGACGCTCACCAAGAACAATCAGGTCGCTCGTCGCGAGGGGAAATACGTGATCGCCGGATGACGTGCAGGCGCCTTCGCGAGCGGCCGACCTGGTGCCGCTGTAGGCGCTGGGGGCGTTCGAAGATACGCTCCGGGTTATCCCTGTTCATGCGCTCGCGAGAGGATGACCATGCCTTCTGCCGTCCGGCATAAACCGACCGTGATGAGTCTCGCCGAGGATCTCGCCGCCGGCAGGACTACCAGCCGAGAGTTGATCGAGCGGGCACTGGCGCAGATCGCCGATCCAGCGGGCGAGGGAGCGCGCACCTTTACCAAGGTCTACGGCGACGCCGCGCGTGCCGCTGCCGATGCCCAGGATCGCTTGCGTGCGGCCGGTTATGTCGTCTCGCCTCTCGCCGGTGTGCCGGTGTCGGTCAAAGACCTGTTCGATGTTGCCGGCGAGCGCACCCTGGCCGGTTCCAAGGCGCTCGACGACGCGCCCGCTGCCCAGCGTGATGCCCCGATTGTAGCCCGACTGCGTGCTGCCGGAGCCGTTCTGATCGGTCGCACCAACATGACCGAGTTCGCCTTTTCAGGCGTCGGCATTAACCCGCACTATGGTACCCCGGGCAACCCGCGCGATCGCCTCTGCATCCCGGGAGGTTCTTCGTCGGGGGCAGCGGTCTCGGTTGCCGATGGGGCCGCCATTGTGGCGATCGGCACCGACACCGGCGGTTCGGTACGCATCCCGGCGGCGTTCTGTGGCATCGTCGGGTTCAAGCCGACGCAAAGGCGGATTTCGCGATCCGGCGCCACACCGCTCTCAACCACCCTCGATTCTATCGGACCTTTGGCCAACAGCGTCGCTTGCTGCGCTATTGCCGACGCTGTCATGGCGGGCGAGGAGCCGGTCGTGCCACCTGCCATTGCCGTCGGTCGATTGACCCTCGCTGTGCCGCAAAGCCTCGTGCTTGACGATCTCGCCCCCGAGGTGGCGACCGCGTTTCAAAATGCGTGCTCAAGATTATCGGGTACCGGTGCGCGGGTCGTCGATTTGCCGCTTACCGAACTCGGCGAGTACCGAACGTTGAATCCACGCGGCGGCTTTGCCCCGATCGAGGCATTCGCCTGGCACCGGCCGCTCTTGGCCCGGCGCGGCAATGATTATGATCCGCGGGTGAGGTCGCGCATCGAGCGCGGCGGCGGCATGACCGCGGTCGAATATATCGAGCTTTGCGCCGCGCGTGCCGATTTGATCGCACGGGTTGGCGCTCACACCACCGATTTCGACGCGCTGCTGATGCCGACTGTAGCGATCACCGCGCCGCCCATCGCCGCCTTTGCTCGAGACGAGGATTACTTTCGGCTCAATGCCCTGATCCTGCGCAACACCTCAGTTATCAATTTTCTCGACCGCTGCGCCGTCACCGTCCCAATCCATCAGCCTGGCACTATGCCGGTCGGGCTCATGGTGGTCGGCGAGCACAACTGCGACCGGCATCTATTCGGTGTAGCGCGCGGTATTGAAGGAGCGATCGCCACCCAATAGCTTAGGACGTTAAGGAGTTGTGTGCGTCAAGTTCTGCAATTTGATCATGGTATCGGGCGAGGAACTCCTCTTCGATAAACCCAGCTTCTTTGTTCGACCGGGCAGCGTTTCTCCGTCCCGACCCTGGGTTCTTGCGGGCGCGCCGCGCGCCGCCCGCGGTCAAGACTGGACCGCCCAAAGGGCGGGCCACCGCCAGAGAGGCGGCTTGGTCTCGAGGGCGGCGCGCGCGGAGATCGAGCGCGAGAGGGCGCATGGCGTTCAGTATTGGGCGCCTTTCGATCATCACAATGGCCGGTTCGTCGGCTGCAGCGGGCTACGTCCTTGAAGCCCCTACAGCAGACCAGCCAAAATTCGAGGTCGGCTTCCACCTGGTAAAGTGCTGTTGGGGCGAGTTGCAACCGAACCGGCACGCGGTGCGCTGGGCTACGCTTGGCACAAACTGCGGCTCTCAAAAGTTTATGCCGGGCACCATCCCGATAATCGCGTCTCGCAGCGAGTCCTCGATAAGCTCGGATTTGAGTTTATTGGAGCCGTGTTCGACGGGCCGACCGGGTTGATGCATCCGTCCTAGGTACTCAAGCCTCGGGATAGGGCCAGCTCAGACCGGTGAAACCTCGACTGCGGTGTCGTTAAAGCAGGCGCCCTCGGCAAGATCGGCCCGGTCATCGGCTGAAACCAATGCGCTGATCGTTTGGCCGGTCGGGCTGGTCGTCAGCCACGCGCCTTTTTCTGACGCGACAACACCGGGCGGCACCGCGTCCGTGATCTTCAACGGCAGAATTACGGCTCCGCGATTGTTCCACACCCGGACCGGTCGGTTGCCTGAGAGCCCGCGCGAGCGGGCATCCGTCGGGTGCATAAGCAGCAGCGGGATTTCATCGGGCTTGCCGCCGCGGCCGAGCAAGGTCGAGGAGATACGGCTGGCCGATGATGGGGAGATCAGCGCGAGCGGATAGGTTGCGGTGCGCGGCCGGAAGCCGGGCAGACGCGCCGCTTTGCCCCAGCGCTGCGCCAGAACCTCCGATGCGAGCTCGATGCGACCTGACGGCGTGCCCGGCATGACGTTGTCGAACAACGCGAGCGGTCGTCCATCCGGCCCGCTCATGCGGATCGCCTCGCCGACTGGCAGCTCGCTCCCCCTGAAACCGCGCATCCGCGGATCGCCGGCATCGACCGCGTCGTCCATCAGCTCGCGGTCGGTCGCCCGGAAGCACTCGTCGGTGAACGAAAAGCGGGCGGCCAGTCGGCGAAATATCTCAGTATTGGGCAGTGCCTCGCCGACCGGTGGGATCACCGCCTCGGCTCGTTGCAGCCAGTGGTGGCCATAGGAGGCGTAGAGATCGTCGCATTCGAAATGCGACGCCGCCGGCAATACGATGTCGCAATATTGCATGCTCTCAGTCATTGCGATCTCGATGCCAACGAGAAAGATCTCCTCGCGCTTGAGCCCATTCTTCAGCCGGTTCTGATCGGGATGTACAACCAGGGGATTGTGGTTGTAGATGAACACCGCCCGCAGCGGCGGGTCGATATCGTCGCGCTCGAGATGGCGGCCGACATCGAGGATGTTGATCGTGCGAGTGCTGACCGGCATCAGGTCGGGACGCTGCAACCTCGTAGGGGTCTTTGGGAAGGCGTTGCCCCCGCCGAGGATAATGCCACTGTCTCGCCCCATTTTGCCGACCAGAGCCGGCAAAGCGATCGCTGCACGAATGCCGCTGCCGCCATTCCGGCCCCGCTCAAGCCCGTTTCCAGGCACCAATACCAGTGGATCCGCCGCTGCGATCCAGCGGGCGAGCTGGATGATATCGGCGAGCGCCACCCCACATTCTCGGGCAGCCATTTCCGGTGGCCAGGCTCGCGCCAATTCCATAAACTCGTCATAACCGCTGACATGTTCGGCAATAAACGCGAGGTCGTGAGCCCCCAGCCTCTCTAATTCAGCGGCCAGCGCAAATGCGAGCAACACATCGGTACCGGGCTGCAGTGCCAGATGCAGATCCGCCTGCTCGCCGATTTTCGTGCGCAGCGGGTCAATGACCACGAGGCGGCCGCCTTTGCGCTGCGCCGCTCGGATCTGGCGAACCACATGCAGGTTGGCGACGGTCGCGTTGTTGCCCCAAACGATGTTGAGGGCAGCATTTGCCGCCGCCTCCGGTCCGATCCCGGGCACCTGGCCGTAGGTGCCGGCCCAGGCCTCGCTGCGCACCGCGCCGCATAATGCCCGACGATAAAGCTGGCTGGCGCCCAGCCGATGGAAAAATCGGGACGACATGCTGTCCACCGACAGCATGCCGTGCGGACCAGAATAGTTAAGCGGCATCACCGCCTGCGGTCCAAAACGGTCGATCACTGCGTCCACGCGGCGGTGGATCTCGTCGAGCGCCTCATCCCAGGCGATCCGCTCGAACCTCCCGGAGCCGCGCGGACCGACCCGCCGCAACGGCCAGAAGAGCCGGCCTTCGCCGTGCACAAACTCGACGCTGTGCCGCGCCACTTTGTTGCAAATGACCCCTTCCGTGTAGGGCAGAGCATGCGACCCGCGCACCTTGACGATGCGGCCATCCTCCACCGTTACGGCGAGGCTGCAGGTATCGGGACAATCGAGAGTGCACACGCCGGCGCGTTCGAGAACCGCCATGATCCGCTCCATCACAGGTCGGGCGATTGTGGGAACCCAGATGGATCTCTGCAAGAGCCAGTTTTCGCTCGTCGATCAGACCAGTTTTGGCGCCCGCGCGTGCCCCGGAGTATCGGATTCCTGAGATTACTGGAGCGCGGGACGCGTAAATGGCAGGTACTTACGCCGACACCGGCTTTTTCGGAATTGAAGCCCCACAGGCGAGCGCTTCGTCGCGGAATGCCGACTGCCAGTTCCGAGTGACGACCAGTTGGGCGCAATTCAGGAATTGGGCTCCATAAAGGTAGGCTCCGGCGAGGTCGGCGCCATCGAGCACCGCTTTGAACAGGTTTGCGCCCTCCAGATGCGCGGCCGACAGCTTCGTTCCGCTGAAATTTGTGCCCCGGAGGTCGGCACCGCGAAGATCCGTCTGCGAGAGATCATACCCACTCAGATCAACGCCTCGCAGACCTGCCCGAGACAAATCAGGCGCGGCGTCTCGCCCTGCTCGCCATCCGTTCCAGGCCGATGCGCCGCTTCTGAGGAGGGCGAGATGTTCATCGTTCGCCATTTTCCGCCCCTGCCAAACCATCGGGAAGCTTTGTTCGGATATTGAGGTGGGCGCCTTCAAGCTGAGTCGGCGTCAGGCCTTCGACGTCTTCCAGGTTGGCATCGGACAAATCGGAGCCGTCCAGCCTCGCCAAACGCAAATAACTGCCGCGCAAATCGGCTGCGCGTAGCGAGGCCCCAACCAGGAACGCGCCACCCAGTCGCGCACCTCGGAGGTCGGCCTCGTCCAGTCCTGCCTCGCGAAGCCCGGCTCCCCGCAGGTTGGCCTTGCGCAGGTCGGCCCGCGTAAGTACGGCGCGGTCGAGTTGGGCCCCGCTCATATCAACTTCGGAGAGGCAGGCCCCCCGCAGCACCGCGTTGGCCATCAGCGCGAATTCCATCTCGGCTTTGGCGAGGCACGCGTTCTCGAGGCTTGCCGAAACCAGATTAGCGCCGCTGAGACGCGCCCGGGACAGATCCGATCGATCGAGGCGCGCGTGCTGCAATGTCGCGCCAATCAGATTGGCACCGCGCAAATCGGCCCCGATGAAATTAGCCCCGCGGAGCAAGGCGCGGTCCATCTTGATCCCACGGAGCTTTAGCCGGGAGAAATCCCGTCCGGTCAGCTCGGCGGACGACAAATTTGCACGGTGGCCCTCGCGGTATTCGGTGTTCAGATAGAGCTGGTGCAACGCCAGCATCTGCTCGATTTCGTCGGCGGAAAGCGCGCGGACGGGCTTCCAGTCCGAGAGGTCGGCCATCCCGGCAAAGGGGGATCGTGGTCCGTCCGAGTCCGTCATGGCGCTATCTTACTGCCGAATGTATCAGACGCACGATATCGCCGCGGCCGCCTCGGGCTCCGACGGCTTGGGCCGGTCGACCATATCCGGGGTGGGCCGGTCCCCCGGTAGGGGTGGAAATGCTGGACATGTGGAAATCGCGCCGTGTCTGATTCACACGAGGCCGCTGAAAATCATTTCCAACACACCGATTGGAAATGCAAGAAGCCCAGGAAAACGGCCATTTCCAGACTTCCACGACCATCTTCATGGAAATCGAGCTAGCGCGATAGGTGGACATCACTGCCTACGAAACAATGCGGCTACAGAAGCCTCTCATCCGGTCAAGCCAGTTCCGTCGCTTCGCATCGCTAACGGGGTCGACCATCCCCAACAGGCGTCACCCCGGCAAACCTTAAGACCTGTTGCTCCTAGTGCGCCCCGAAAGTGCCATCGGTAGATCAGCGCCGGCATGCCCGTCGACCTGACGATTGCGTACATGCAGGGGGCTTCGGCGCGATTTGGCGGGAATCAATCGATCGAGTAGCTTCTTAACAATAAGTTGATGGCGTAGCGGAAATCTACCCGGGCCGCCAGTTATTAAGGTTAACTAACAGTCCGATTTGGTAGCATAGATGCAACCATTATGCGGTTGTGGTGTTGCGTTTGCATTGACTGTATGTGGGGTGAAAATGACCCGATATATGGGCGCCGCAGCAACCGTAATCGCATCTCTATTATTGCTCGTAACACCCATCTGGGCCCAAGCCCAGCTGGGGGGTGAGACTGAACCTGCAGTTCCTACGTCGGCGAAGCACCAGTCAATATCGGCAATTCGCGGCGAGAACTCGGCGGAGCACCTGCGCCATAAATTGCGGGATCAAGCCAATCGGGGTCTGGTCGGCATCGTTTCGGATGGCACCGACGCGACTACCGATATGGGATTTGCGCTTGCCGCAGACGGTGACGGTGTGAGGCTGCTCCCAATTTCGGGATCCGGGGCGGCGCAAAACGTGGCGGACGTGATTTTCACTCGGGGAATTGATTTTGGGATCATCCAAACTGACGTTCTGGACGAGATCAAACGCAATCCTCCGTTTCCAGGAGTAGACAAGTATCTACAATATGTTACGAAGTTTTATGATGAACAGGTTCACGTATTGGCTGGGCCAGATATCCAGTCTCTTAGTGATTTACAAGGAAAGAAGGTCAATTTTGCGCGACCTGCCAGCGGAACTTACACTACCGGGACAAACATTTTTAAAGCAGTTCGAGTCCAACCTATCGTGACAACCTTGCCGAATCCGCTGGCGCTCGATCAATTACGCCGTGGAGAAATTTCGGCGATGGTTTACGTGGGCACCAAGCCATCGCGAATGTTTCAAGATATACGTCCCGATGAGAAAATTCATTTTCTCGCGGTGATTGGCGATCTGCCGAAAGATTATATGCGGGCCACGATAACCAGCGATGATTATCCCGAACTCGTCTCACAGATCGCGCCGGTCGCAACCGTCGAGGTCGGGACAGTTCTAGTCGCGTATAACTGGCCTGATAAATCAGAGCGGCATACGAGAGTCGAGCGCTTTGTACGAGCCTTTTTCATGCACCTCAATCAGATTAAGGCTCTCCGCCCAAAATGGCACCCTTTCGATGTTACCTCCGAGGTTTCGGGATGGACCCGGTTTCCGGGTGCCGAGCGATGGCTGAAAAAGACCGGACTGATTACCACATCCGACCGTGCGTTGGCACAACTTGACCCGAACCAGCGGGAACAGCTATTCCAGGCTTTCGCTGAATACGCGAAACACGCGGTAGTGCAACTCGATCCGAACCAGCGCGAGGCATTATTCCGGGCTTTCGCTGCTTATGAGAAGCAACATCGAATGGTTGTTGCCGTCCACGATGTCGATGTTCACTGATCCGATAAGCCCGCCTTCCGCCATCCGCGATTCAATGTATTTTCCTGTAGTGCCCAATAATACGGATTGCCGAGCCACGGGTTCTCGGACCGCATTCGCGCCAGAGATTTGAGCGCCGGCTTCCGTTTCAGAGATTCTGAAAGTGCTGACCTCGCTTCGTCGAGATCACCTTTCAATCCATAAGCTCCTGCAAGATAAAAATACGGCACCCACGAGCGCTCATTTGCCATGAGCGCCTTCCCCAACCCAACAATGCCTTGATCCATATCCCCCAATATTAGATGGCAGGTGCCCAACCCCCAATAATTCATCGCGGTAGTGTCGTTCCGTTGTGTACTGAGACGAATAGCCTTTTCAAAGGGTTGGCATTCGGGCTTCCCCATGTACATCAAGGTTTCCCCGAGATGAAGATAGGCACGGGCGTTATCGGGATCGAGTGAAATACTGCGCATGAACTCAGTCTTGGCCTCGGGCAACCGGTTCTGGGCCTGGTAAACCAACCCCAATGTAAAATGCGCAGCCGCCATTTGGGGTGTGGTGTCCCCTTTATTGAGAACTTCCCTCAGAAGCTCTTCGGCTCGTTTTGGGTTTTCCTGGAGAACCGGGGCCCACTGGTCCGACAATTTTGCACCGAGGACATAAGCCAACCCAATTCTGGACTCATTCGAACCAGCATCAACCTTCAAAGCACGTTCAAAATCCTCACCCCCTTGCTGCCACCGGAGTACGGAGTACGGTGGTGCCACCAACGCCCAGCCTTTATCGAGCAAATTCCGAACGGCGGAATTTACGGCAGGTTTCGCGGCCTCAGTTGCCAGTGGATGATCGGCTGGCCGCTGTGGCGGCACAATGGGCGCTCTGTTGGCGATGAAGATTTGTGGGTTGTTCGCGGGCGGAGACTGTTTTTTTTCAATTGCCACCGTGGCTGCTTTTTTTGGAGGAAGGGATGAATGTAAAAACTCCCGCACCCCTGAGATCAGGGCCGCGGCTAAAATTGCCAGCCCCACGCTAATAAGCACGTTGCTCATTCGCTTTTCTATTGGCGAGGGTCCGTGCGGGTCGGCGGCGGGTTTGTTCGTGGAATGCTTGCGATCTGTTTCTTCCAAGCGGTCGTTCCTTCTATAGCCAGAGCTAAACTATGGACATTCGCCTGGTTCCGGTGAGTGTTCACTGTGAATACTCTTGCTCTTACTACCAAAATTCAAGCGCTTACGATACTTTGTGATATGCGGTAACGCGAACAATTATATGAGGCCATTGCGGCTATTCGGCAGCGACCACCGGCTGGCGGCGCGGGCCGCGGACCAAGAGCAGCAATGGCAACGATGCGAGAATGACGATCAGCATCAGCATAAAATCGTCGATGTAGGAGATCATTGCAGCCTGGCGGGTGACCTCCTGGTTGAGTGCGGCAATTCCCGTCGGCGTGGTGAGACTGAAGGGCGGCATCAGATAAGGGGTGTGCGCCAGTGGGTTGTCCGGGCGCAATTGCTCGACCAGCCGGGAATGGACGATCTGGGTGTTCTGGGTCAGTTGCGTTTCGAGGATGGCGATGCCGATGCTGCCGCCCAGCATCCGCATCAGCGCGCGCAGTGCGGTTCCCTGGGTCAGGATGTGGTGCGGGAGACCGGATAACGCCAACAGGTTGAGCGGCACAAAGGTGCAACCGAGCCCGAACCCTTGGGCAAACCCGGCGAACAGGATCGGCTCCGAGCCCATCTCGAGCGACCAACCCGTCATCTGCCATAGCGAGGCGCCGGTCAGCAGAAACCCGACCAGAATAAAGATGCGATTGTCGACCTGGTCGATGATGCGGGAGACGAGAAACATCGCCAGCATCGTGCCGAACCCGCGCGGCGCCATCATCCACCCGGCGTCGAACACCGGGTAGTTCATCAGCACCTGCATCATCGACGGCAACAGCGCCAAGGTGCCGCTCAAGATCATGCCGACGCCGAACATCAACAGGCTGCCGGCGACAAAATTCGGGCTCTTCAATAATTCGCGATTGACGAATGAGCGATGGCCGGTCGTCATCGTGTGGATGATCAACAGGTAAAAGCACAAGGCTGAAATCGTCGCTTCGATCCAGATTTCTGTCGAATGAAACCAGTCCTTGAGCTGACCGCGATCGAGCATCAATTGCAGCGCACCGACGGCTATGCTCAGCATCAAAAAGCCGAACATGTCGAATTCGCTGCGGCGCATGCTGCGGGTTTGTCGGATGAAGAAGAAGGCCCCGAGGGCGCACAGCGCACCAACCGGCAGGTTGATGTAAAAGCACCAGCGCCAATCGAGGTTCTCGGTCAGCCAGCCGCCGAGTGTGGGACCGACGATTGGCCCCATCATCGCCCCGGTGCTGAAGATCGCCATCGCCTGCCCGTGCTTTTCGCGCGGATAGATCGTAAACAGTGTGGCCTGTCCCAACGGCACCAGCCCCGCGCTGCACACGCCCTGCAAGAGGCGATAAAACACGAGCTGCGAGAGGCTCGTTGCGGCGCCGCACAGCGCCGAGGTGAGCGTGAAGCCGACAATCGAAGCGAAGAAAATGTATTTGACGCCGAAATGGCCGGCAAGCCAGCCGGTCAGCGGCATCATGATCGCTGAAGCGACGATATAAGACGTCAACACCCACGAGATCTGGTCTTGTGCAGCCGACATGCTGCCTTGGATATGCGGCAGGCAGACATTGACGATCGTCGTGTCGAGCCCCTGCATAACGCATGCGCAGATGATGGTCGCGGTGATCGCGCCGCGATAGGGGATGGTCGGGGCCGACTCTCCCGTCATTGCCCGCGCCGTCAGAACCGCACCCTGATGTCAGGCCTCGTCATCGGCCGCGGAACCATTTGCCCATCCTCACGCCCCAAATCGCTAGGATAATATTGATGCTCTAGTCTGTCATCGCTCCGACATAATCTTACAACCCAGCTCCGCCGTCGCCGCGCGGCTCGGGCCGAGGCGTGGAAAGCGTTGACGGATCGACGGTCAAATGCACACAAGGAAGCACCAGCCGATGCGCAAATAGCAGGCGGCGCGGAACAGCGGCAGAGGCAAGAAAAATAGGCATCGCGATGAAAAATCGACAACCTGCATTCTCGCCGTCTCGGCCAAGGACTTTGTGAGGAATTTTTTGCCGACCCGTTCTTTTTTTGTCGATCCCGCGCAAGGGTCCCCGGGTTACGCAAGCGAAGGCCCGACGGTGCTAAGCCCGGGGGCTGGGATTTCGGCCGCGTGCCCGCTGTTCAAACGAAGGGCTCCGGGCCCGCGTTCGCGGGGGCAACGAATTTCGTTAGGTGCAATTACATATCCAACCGCTTTTTCGTCGGGTAAGACGATCGGTGCCGGACGACCTCTTGCCCGGCCGCGCAGCACATTTCTCCCTTGCCGAGGCCAGGCATGACCGTTGCGTGCTGGACGATCGCCACAATCGCGCACCAGGTGGACGGCGTGGGGTCGCCGCGCGGGCGGCCGGTCCAACTCAACCCAAGTGGTGCAGAAGGGCTGCCCCGCGGCTCACACCGCGATCAGGTGGTCGCGCGCATAGGCTTCGAATTTGGACCGCAGCGAGTGGTCCGGGCGTGCGCCAATTTCCGCAACGTAATTGGTGACGGCGGCGAGATCGACACTACGAATCATCGCCTTGACGGGGCCGATCGCGCTGCCGGCCATCGATAAACTACGGAAACCGAGAGCGATCAAGACCATCGCTTCAATCGGATCTCCCGCCATCTCGCCGCACATGCTCAGAGGCACCGCAGCGGCATTGGTCTCGACCACGACCTCGCGCAACAACTTGAGCATCGGCGCCGACAACGGGTCGTAACGATCGGCGAGACGCGGGTTTCCGCGGTCGCAAGCGAACAGGAACTGTATCAGGTCGTTGGTGCCGATCGAGAGAAAATCGATCCGCCGGCAGAGATCGGGCAGCTGCCACAACAACGCCGGTACTTCGAGCATCACACCAATCTGGACCGAAGCCGGCGGAGCTCGGCCCTCCTCGGCTGCGCGGGCGAGCTCCAAATCCAACACGGCCTTGGCACGTTCGAGTTCGGGCAGCTCGGCGACCATCGGGAATTTGACCCACAAATCCCGACCGCTGGCGGCCCGGATCAGTGCGCGCAGCTGTTCGCGCAGCAGCGCTGGTCTATCGAGGCCAATGCGAATTGCCCGCCATCCCATGGCAGGATTATCCTCCGCGGCGTGCGGCAGATAGGGCAGCACTTTGTCGCCGCCAATATCGAGGGTGCGAAAGACGACTGGACGTCCCTCCGCCAGGTCAAAGACGCGGCGATAAAACTCGGTCTGATCGTCGACCGCAGGAAAGGTGTCACGCACCATCAGCGGCAGCTCGGTACGAAAGAGCCCGACCCCCTCCGCTCCGGTTGCAGCCAAATGTGTCATGTCCACTAGCAGGCCGGCATTTAGCATCAGTTTGATTCCGACCCCGTCCCGGGTCACCGTCGGGGCGGCGCGCAGGCCCTCGTACATCGCGCGCTTGCGGGTTCTTGCCCCGACGCTGGAGATTGCCGCTAGCCTGATATCCTCGCTCGGCCGGATCAGAACTTGCGCATGATCTGCATCGACGACGACAACGTCACCTGACTCGATACGGCTGGTGGCGTCCTCCAGCCGACCGATCACCGGGATATCGAGGGCCCGAGCAACGATCGCGACGTGCTCTGTTGGTGAGCCTCCTTCGAGCACCAGCCCCAGAACTCGGCGTTGCGAATAATCCATTAGCTCGGCCGGTCCCAGGGCGCGAGCGACGAGAACGAACTCCGCTGGCAACTCGGCCGGCTCGGCATCCGCAATGCGCTCTGAGAGGTGACGCTGGAGGCGGTTGGCGAGGTCCTCGAGATCGACCAGGCGTTCGCGCAGGTAAGGGTCACTCGCCTGCATCATGCGCCGGCTCGTCTCCTCACGGATCTTTTGCACCGCTGCTTCGGCGGTGAGACCGCTGCGTATCGCGTCCGCAATGCGGGCAACCCAACCCCGATCCGCCGCGAACATGCGATAGGTTTCGAGAATATCGCGATGTTCACCGGCGCCGAGCTCGATGCCGGCGGCGACGAGCTGGTCGATCGAATCGCGCATCGCCGCGACCGCCCGGCGCAGGCGCTCGATTTCGGCGGTTACGTCTTCGGCGACGAGCTGACGGATCACAGGACGCGGCTCATGCAGTACTGCGGGCCCGATGGCCAGTCCAGGGTTGAGCCGAACGCCGACGAGCCTGACAGACAGCATACCTGCAGCCCGGCTCTCGGCGATTTCGCGGGGGCTGACCAGTTCGCCGCCGGCGACCAACTCGGCGACGATCATCGCTATCGTCTGCAGAACTTCGATCTCGTCTTCGTCGTAATGGTGCTCGGTCCGGTTTTGCACGACGAGCACGCCAAGAACCCGGCCGCCGCGCAGGATGGGCGCGCCCATCAACGAGTGATAAATTTCCTCTCCGGTTTCGGGCCGATATGCGAAAGCGGGATGCGATTGGGCGTCGCTTAGGGCGAGCGGCTGCGCCGTCGCCGCAATAAGTCCGACTAAACCCTCGCCGACGCGCAGACGCGTGCGATGAACGGCCTCCGCACGCAAACCTTTGGTGGCAAAGAGCTCAAGCACCTCGCCGGCGCGCATGACGTATACCGAGCAAACCTCGGCAATCATTTCAGCGGCGACGAGGCGAACGATGCGATCCAGCCGCTCTTGAGCGCGACCCGAGCCGGCCATAGTATCGCGGAGCCGGCGCAGCAGGCGACGGGTGCCGCTGACGATCCCGGGAGCCTCGCTCATTTTCGTGCGTCCTGCGCCGCAGAAGAGCGCCACCCCCATGTCGGCTCAGCTTCCTGCCGATAGCGGGTAGCAAGCACTTTCAGCGCCTGGCCGACGAGTTCTTCAATGATCTCCGTCGTCGTCTGTTCGCGAGTGACAAACCCGACGCTTTGGCCGGCCATTAATGAGCCCGCTTCGATGTCCCCATCGATGACCGCCCGCCGCAACGCACCCGCCCAGAAGTGTTCAATCTCCAGCTGAGCTTCTTTTTGTGACAGCTCACCCCGCGCGAACCGATCGATAACTTCACGTTGCACCACAACAAAGCGTTCCACTGCAGGATTGGCGAGCGCGCGAACGGGGATCACAGGAAAACGCGGGTCAAGCTGCGGTGAAAGAACCGCGTCGCGCGCGGATGCGCGAATGAACGCCTGCTTGAAGCGCGGGTGCGCGATCGACTCTTTGGCGCAGACAAAACGTGTTCCGAGCTGGACCCCGGCAGCGCCCATCTCAAGATAAGCCAGCATCGCCTCGCCGCGCCCGATGCCCCCGGCAACAAACACCGGTATCTCGGACAAGTGCGGCAGGATTTCCTGGGCCAACACCCCGGTTGAGACCGGGCCGATATGACCGCCCGCCTCGTTGCCCTCAATCACAATCGCATCGGCGCCCATACGCACAAGCTTGCGTGCGAAGCCGAGTGCCGAAGCGAAACAGTAGACCCGTGCGCCGTTGTTGCGGATGCGGCGCATCGCCGAGGCGCTCGGCAGTCCGCCTGCCAGTACCACATGGGCGACGCGATGCTGCGCGCAAACATCGATCAGCTCGTCAAGGCGCGGATGCAGGGTGATCAAATTGACGCCGAAGGGGCTTTTCGTCAGCGATGTGACGGCGGCAATTTCGGCCGACAGCAGGTCGGGCGACATCGACCCCGAGGCGAGAACGCCAAAGCCGCCGGCATTGGAGATCGCCGAAACCAGGTTTCGTTCCGAAACCCAGGTCATGGCGCCACCCATGATCGCGAGCTTGCAACCGAGTACAGCACGCCCGCGCGACCACAGCCGATTGAGCTCGGTGCGGTGACGGTCGATCAGACCCCATTGTTCTCCCTCGGCGACTCCAGCGCCTTCTGATGATCGGCTTGAACCCCCCGCCGTGGTCATCCTAAGGCGTCTAGCCCGTAAGCGGTATGCAACGCCCGCAAGGCGAGCTCAGTGTATTCAGCGGCGATCAGCACGCTAACCTTGATTTCAGAAGTTGAGATCACCTGGATATTAATGCCTTTTTCGAACAATGTCTGAAACATCTGCTGAGCGACGCCGGCATGGCTTCGCATTCCAACGCCGATCACCGAGATCTTGACGACATTCGAATCGGGTTTTAGCGCTGTGAAACCGAGGGCCGCCCGCTTTTCTTGTAAAACCGAAACGGCCCGCTCCAGGTCGGTGCGTGCCACGGTAAAGGTCAGGTCGGCCCGCCCGTCTTCGGAGACGTTCTGCACGATCATATCGACATTGATCGCGTGGGCCGCGAGTGGGCCAAAGATAGCGGCCGCGACACCGGGTCGATCCGGCACTTTCTGGACAGTAATCTTTGCTTCGTCGCGGCTATAGGCGATGCCGCTCACAATCTGTTGCTCCACGATCTCGTCCTCGTCGACTACGAGCGTCCCGGGCGCGTCGACAAAACTCGACAATACCTGAACCCTGACTCGATGATTCATTGCCATCGCAACCGAACGTGTCTGCAACACTTTCGCGCCTTGCGACGCCATTTCCAACATTTCTTCGTAAGTTATCTTGTCGAGCTTACGTGCCTTCGCAACTATCCGCGGGTCGCTGGTGTACACCCCGTCCACATCGGTGAAGATATCGCACCTGTCGGCCTTGAGTGCCGCTGCCAGCGCTACCGCTGAAGTGTCGGAGCCGCCCCGGCCAAGCGTGGTTATTCGGCCGTGTAGCCCCAGCCCCTGGAAACCGGCTACCACCGCGACTTGCCCGAGCGCAAGCCGCCCCTCGAGTTCAGCCACTTCAATTGAGTGGATACGCGCCTTACCATGCACATCATCGGTGCGTATCGGGATCTGCCACGCGAGCCAAGAGCGCGCGTCGATCCCGAGATTCTGCAGCGCCAACGCCACGAGCCCGGCGGTAACCTGCTCACCGGTTGAGACGACGACGTCATATTCGCCCGCATCGTGCAATCGGCTGGTCTCGCGGGTCCAGCCGACGAGACAATCCGTCACCCCCGCCATCGCGGAGACCACGACCGCCACTTGATGGCCGCCTTCGACCTCCCGAGCGACGCGGCGAGCGACCGCCTTTATCCGCTCGACATCGGCTAGCGATGTCCCGCCGAACTTTTGAACAACGCGCGCCATGATCGTATTAAGTGCTGTCTCGGCTGTTGTCGCGCTCTCGAGTCGACCACATACTCCTAAGCACGAGATTGAGCTATCGAGTCGATAAACCGGGAATGAGGAACACCAAGTGGACGGACGCGATGGTACAGTCGATCCGAGCGAAATAAGTCGGTTTGACGCACAAACCGACGCTTGGTGGAACACCGAGGGTAATTTCCGTGCCCTGCATCGCCTTAACCCCATTCGCCTCGATTTTATTCGATCCCGGCTGGTGGACCATTTCCGGCGCGATCCCACTTCGCTGCGTCCCTTCACCCGGCTCGATCTGCTCGACATCGGATGCGGCGGCGGGCTCGTGGCGGAGCCGATGTGCCGGCTCGGCTTCGCCGTAACGGGCATCGATGCCGCAGTCGGTGGGATCGACGCCGCCCGTGAGCATGCGGCGGCGGGCGGTCTCGCCATCGATTATCGCGTGTCCACCCCCGAATCGATTGCCGATGGCGGGCAACAATTCGACGCAGTTCTGGCGCTCGAAGTGATCGAACACATCGCCGATCGCGATACCTTCCTGCGATCGCTCGGGCGCCTCGTGACGCCTGGGGGGGCCGCGATCCTTACCACCCTGAATCGGACCCCGCGCTCCTTCGTGCAAGCGGTCGTCGTTGCGGAATTTATCCTTGGCTGGGTTCCGCCCGGTACGCATGACTGGCGCAAATTCGTCCGCCCCTCGGAATTGATTCTTGGCCTGCACCGAAACGGATTGCGGCCGACTCAGATTGCCGGGTTTCGCTATGAACTAGGCTCCGGGGAATGGAAGTTGTCGCGAGACATCGATGTCAATTACCTTGTCCTCGCAACGAGAATATAGCTCTCTTCTATTTTGGGACCTCAGCCGTCGGTCTGTGGTACCCAAGGGATCTGGCCAAATTGGATGCCCTCATCGGCGAGCGCGCGCGACTCCTTGTCGGTGGCCTCGCCGTAGATCCCGCGGGGATCGATCTCGCCGTAATGGATGCGGCGCGCCTCTTCGGCGAAGCGGGGGCCGACGTAATCGCAATGAGCTTCAATCTGACGACGCATTTCGACCAGCGCCTTGCGCATCTCAAGCAGCGCCGCCGCGGGTGCGCCATCACGCATCCGAGCAAGGCGCGGCGCCATCACCGCCTTTTCGACAGAAGTATCGCCGCACATTGGACAAACGATTTCACCGCCGGCGCGCTGCACGTCGAAGCCGTCGTTATCGCGGAACCAAGCCTCGAATTCATGGCCGTTTGCGCAATGCACCGTGAACAAAATCATTACGGCAATCTCTCCCTCGCTCGCTTCTACACCGAAACATGCAGCCTTAGCAATTTTCCGATCCCTGCTCGGACGGCGGCGCCCGCCGGCATCTCAGGATGACGTGTACCATTTGAGGGCGGGTACCTTGTATTGCAACAGAGCTATATTACGCGCGTATTGCGCGACCTATTCTATGCAATAGCCGATTGCAGTTAACCTGCCTGTCCGCCTTCCCTCCTCCGCTCGCGGGGATAAGGGTTAGAGAGGGGGCGCCGGGCGGACGCCAAGATTGGCTGGCTCGCTCGCCCTCGAATATCCGGCCGGTGCTATTCGGCGGCAAGGGGACGAGCCGCCCCTTCCGGCTCCGAAAACGGGCGGTCGTGGCTCAATGACGGCACCATACGACGGACTTCGCCGACGCGCGCCGGGTCGATCTTGGCGCTGATGGTGCCGACCCCCTCGCCGGCATCGGCCAGCACCTCACCCCATGGACCCACGATCAGCGAATGGCCGTAAGTGCGCCGGCCTTCGGCGTGCTCACCCCATTGTGCCGGGGCGAACACAAAGCATCCGCCCTCGATCGCGCGTGCCCGCAACAAGATGTGCCAGTGGGCCTGACCGGTCGGGACGGTGAAGGAGGAGGGGATCGCTAGAAAATCGGCGCCGGCCCGCGCCAATGCGCGGTAGAGCTGCGGAAAGCGCAGGTCGTAACACACCGTCATGCCCAGCCTGCCCCATGGCGTGGCGGCCAATACGGCCCGCTCTCCAGGGCGGAAAGCATTGCTTTCGCGATAGCTTTCGCCACCGTCGAGATCGACGTCGAACATGTGAATCTTATCGTAGCGCGCGATGATCGCTCCGCGTGCATCGATTAGATACGACCGGTTGGCCAACCGACGTTCACCCGTCGGTGCACCGGGCTCGAGCGAGATGTCGACAGCCAGAGAGCCAATCAATAGCCACACCCCGGTCTCGCGCGCGACCTCGCACAATGCCGCGAGCACGGGATGGTTCGCCTCACTTCTCGCCTTCTCGCGCCGCAATCTGCCAACCGGCTCGATCAGCCCGGTATTCTCGGGGGTCAGCACAAAATCTGCGCCGCTGTCCCGCGCCCGGCGAACGAGATCGGAGACCACCTCGATGTTCGGCTGATAGTCCCGAGCGGCGGTGAACTGGATGCATGCCGCGGTGAAGGCGGTGGTCATTGTCCGATCCCCAGCTTGCGGTCGAGCTTTCCGGCGCGGTCGAGCGCGATGAGGTCGTCGCATCCGCCAATATGCTCGCCATCGATGAAGATTTGCGGCACCGTGGTGCGCCCGCCGGCGCGTTCGATCATCTCGGCGCGACGTTCGGGATCTTCGGCAATATCGATGTCCACGAATGCCGCGCCCTTACCGCGCAGCACCGCGCGGGCGCGGGAGCAATAAGGGCAGAACATCGTTGTGTACATTTCTATTTCGGCCACACCCACCGTCCTTCCCAGCCCTCAGGATGCTAATATGCGTCGATCCGCAAAGCTCGCGCCAGGGTCAGCACGCGGACCGAGGCGGCGCCGGCGCGTTTTAATACGCGCGCGCATTCGCCGACCGTTGCCCCCGTCGTCATCACATCGTCGATGATGACGAGTTGTTTTCCGCGCACTGTCGATGGGCGCTGCACCGCAAAGGCGCCGCGAACATTGCGCTCGCGCGCGAGCGGCCCGAGATGTCCTTGCGACGGGGTTCTGCGCCGACGGACTAGGCAATCAGCGGCGATCGGCGGGCCACCTGCCATATGGACCGCATCCGCCAGCAACACCGCCTGGTTATAGCGGCGCTGGAAGAGTCGCGCCCAATGCAGCGGCACCGGCACGAGCAAGTCGGCGTCCGCGAGCACCTCGCCGCCCGCGCGCTGCATCCATGTCCCAAAGGCGCGGGCGAGATGTGTGTGATCCGCGTGCTTCAGCCCCAGCACCATGGGGCGGCTGTTTTTGTCGTAACGCAGCGCCGCCCGCGCCCGATCCCATGGCTGCCGCCCGCGGGCGCATTCGCCGCAAACCGCGCCTTCACCCATCGGGTGGGCAAACGGCAGGCCACAGCCTGCACACCATGGCGGGGCGAAGAACGTGATACCGCCCCAGCACGCCCCGCATAGTGCGTCGGGCTCTCCGACGATTGCGCCGCAAGCGAGGCAGCGCGGCGGCAGCACCAGATCGAGGAGACCACCGCCCAATCGACGCAAATGACCTAATGTTCTGGTAGAAAGGGTTGCCGCCACGGCCATTGATTACACATGAACAGGTTGCTCATGGCCGTCAAGCCGCCACCACCAGGGGCTCCGATGTCCTTCGTTGACAGTCAGCCTTTCACCCTGTTCGACCGTCGTGCTTGGCGATTGCATCGAGAGCGGGCGGCAAGGCAGGGCGCGGTCGATTTTCTCCATGTCGAAATTAGCCAGCGCCTGCTCGGCCGGCTTGACCACATCGATCGCCGCTTTCCCGTCGTGCTCGATTTAGGTGCGCATTGCGGGGCCGTGTCGGGCGGCCTGGCGTCGCGCCTCGGCGTGGAGCGCATCATCGTGGGCGATCCCGCGATCGGGTTCTTGGCCCCAAGCCGGGGAATTGCCGTCGCCGCCGACCCCGAACTGCTGCCGTTTGGACGCCAATGCTTCGATCTGGCGATCAGCGCGCTGACGCTCCATTGGGTCGCGGACTTGCCGGGGGCGCTGATCCAGCTGCGCCGTGCTCTCAAACCCGACGGATTGCTGTTGGCGGCGTTGTTCGGCGGCACCACCCTCGGCGAGTTGCACACGGCGCTAATCGAAGCCGAACTTGCCGAAGAAGGCGGCGTCAGCCCGCGAATATCGCCGACGATTGATCTTGCCGACGCCGCGGCATTGCTGCAGCGCGCCGGTTTTGCGATGCCGGTGGCCGATGCCGACACGCTCACCGTGACCTATCCTGATATGCTGGCGCTGATGCGAGATCTGCGTGGCATGGGCGAGACCAACGCACTCTCGGCCCGCCGGCGCACGGTGTCGCGGCGCGCCACCCTGGCTCGCGCCGCGGCGATCTACCAGCAGCGTTGTGGTCTCGCCGATGGCCGTATTCCGGCAACTTTCGAGATCTTGTTCTTGACCGGATGGGCGCCGGACGAGTCAGCCGAAGCCGCTCAAACAGGCGGCCCCCGGCAACGCCCCGCTGACCGCACCACCCGCCGCACCCGAGCTCTAGGGCCGCTCCGGCCGGGGCTAGTGCAGCGGGCGATCGACACCGACCGACAGCCGCACTCTCGGCTTGACATATCGCGCGGGCCGAATATACGGTGTATAGTATGCTGCAATCGTATGAAACCACCACGACCTCCGATTATCGAGAACGACGCAAACTGCCGAAGGCGGCGCTGCGCGAGCAGATCATGAATGCCGCGGCGGAGCTGTTTGCGGCGGAAGGCTACGCCAGCGTCTCGATGCGTAAGATTGCCAAGCGGATAGGCTACACGCCGATGTCGATCTATCTGCATTTCAAGGACAAGGCCGATCTCTTGGATTGTATCTGCGAGCAAGCCTTTGCCGATTTGTACCGCAGACATGAGCGGGTCGACGCGGCGATCAGCGACCCGCGCGAGCGGCTGAAGGCGGGGATGCGGACGTTTATCGACTTCGCCCTGCAAAATCCGTCCTACTACCGCGCCACCTTTATCCGAAAGGGCGAGGCGATGCCGCGCCGCGATCGGATCCGCGCGCGCACCGCAGCGCTCAAACGCCAACAGGTGGCGGCTTTTCTGGACCCGAGCGCGAGCGAAGACGAGGTCGAAGTTGCGACCCAGGTGGTCATGGTGGCGGAGAACGGCGTCGCGACGATGCTCACCGCCAATCCCAAACGCTGGGTCGAGCCGACGAAATTGATCGCGGCCGTTACCGAGACCGTTGCCAAGGGACTGCGAGGCTAGAAAATTTAGCATCGACTATACTGTAAATTGCTACTCGAGCCGAACCACCACCCGAAGCCGTCAAGGAGGATAGGATGACAGCGTTGGTGCGACACCCGAGTGAAGTCCGGGAGCATCCGGCGCGCGAGGACAGGCATTCTTGCCGAGCCTTCTCCAGGGTTAGCCGGCTGCATGGCCGGCGGGTGATGTGATGCCGGCGCGATGCGGAGAGCAATATCTGGCGGGCTTGCGCGAGCAGGAGCGCGAGGTTTGGCTCGGCGGCGAGCGGGTTCGCGACGTCACTACCCATCCCCGGCTGAGCGGCGGCGCGCGTGCCATAGCCTCGCTCTACGACATGCAGCTGGATCCGAAACTATGCGACCGGATGACGTATATTTCGCCGAGTTCGAGCGAGCGGGTCGGGTTGTCGTTTATCGTTCCGCGCACCCGCGAAGATCTCGAACGGCGTAGTACGATGATGCTGAATTGGGCGCGCGCCACTTGTGGCATGATGGGGCGTTCGCCCGATTTTATGAACGTGACCTATGCGGCCTGGGCGGGTGCTGCCGATTTCTTTGGCCAGGGCCGGCGCGAATTCGGCGAAAACATGGCCCGGTATTACGAATACATCCGCGAAAACGACCTAACCCTGACCCATTCCCTGATCAATCTGCAGCGCAGCCGCACGGTGTCGGGCGTGTTCAACCTACAGGAGGGGACGGCGCTGCAGGTCGTGCGCGAGACCGACGCCGGCATTGTTGTTCGCGGCGCACGCATTCTGGCGACACTGGGACCGCTTGCCGATGAAATCGGCGTCTATTCGCCACGCATGGGCCGCCACACTGAGAACCACAGCCCGTTCGCGCTGAGCTTTGCGATCCCTTGCGGTGCGCCGGGGCTCAAATTCCTGTGTCGCGACAGCTTTGACCAGGGACGCTCGCATTTCGATCAGCCATTGGGCTCACGGTTTGAGGAGATGGATTGCATCGTTTTTTTCGACGATGTCCTGGTGCCGTGGGAGCGGGTATTTCTGCTGGGCGACGTCGACCGGCTCAACGCCACCGCGCACGCCACGCATTCCTCGGTGCATTCGGCGCATCAGGGCGCGTGCAAGAACCTCGCCAAATGTGAGTTTGTGCTGGGCACAGCCCTGCTGATGACCCAGGTCCTCGGAAACGCCCATCTGCCGAATGTCGAGGAGCGGATCGGCGAGTTGATGCTGACAACCCAACTGACGCGCGCCTGCATCCGTGCCGCCGAGGCCGACGCCAAGCTCGACGAATGGGGGGTAATGTGCCCCGATCCGCTGATGGCCGAGAGCCCGCGCAACCTTTTCATGAACGCCTATCCGCGGATGATCGAGATCCTGCAGCTGTTGGGATCCAGCAGCTTTATGCTTACTCCCAGCGAGGCCGATTTCAAAGGGCCGCTCAAGGGCGAGATCGAGCAATATCTGGCAACCGATACGACAGAGGCGCGCGATCGGGTCAAATTGTTCCGGCTCGCCTGGGATCTCGCCGGCACCTCGTTTGGCAGTCGACAGGTTCTCTACGAGCGCTTTTTTGCAAGCGACCCGCTGACGCGTGCGCGGGCGCTGGCGTCGATCTATCCGAAGCGCGAGGTCATGGAGCGGGTGCTGGAATTCCTCGGCCGGGACGACGAGGAGTGATAGGGTGGTTTATTCGTCATTCCCGCGCAGGGCGGGCATCCAGGGTGCCCTCTAGCCTCCTGGGTCCCCCGCTGTCGCGGTACCACGAGGGGTATCTCTTCAAATCACTGAGCAAAGCGAGGCAACGATGGCTAAGCGACCGATGTATCTGCAGCACGTCAACCTTTACGTGCGCGATGCCGAGCGTTCCAAACAATGGTATGAGGATCTGCTCGGGCTGCACACCTATGAATACCGGCCGGGCTGGGCCGCCTTTATGTCGGCGGACACCGAGCAGTCGCACGAAGTAGCGCTGATGCAATTGGGGCCTGATGCGCCATTGCAGCAGAAAGGCCAGGTGGGTCTCAACCACCTCGCCTGGCGGCTCGAATCACTCGACGATCTTAAAGAGTTCTATCATCGGCTGAAGGAAAAAGGCCAGCCGATCGAGCACATCTCCGATCACGGCATCTCGCTCGGCATTTATCTGCGTGACCCCGACGGCAATGGCGTCGAGGTGTTTTACGAATTGCCGCGCGCCGAATGGCCAGTCGACTACCACATCTTCACCCGCGAGAAGACCGGCCGCGGCCGCTTCCCGGGTCCGTGGGATGCCGAGATCCGTGCTGACGGTCCCCCCGCCCAGCCGCAGCCTGTCGCCGTCTGATAACCGGCGGCGGCCCTCACCCGACGCTCTGCGCCCTCGGGGACGGAGAGGGGGAGTTGAGCGCGATTGTTCAACTTCCGAAGCAAAAGCTGTCGAGGCGATGACAAGCCAATCGGATCGAATAGCCCGCCTGCTGCTAAAGCAGGAGATCGAGGAGTTCCTCTACGACGAGGCAGAACTCCTCGACGAGCGGCGCTACGAAGACTGGCTCAAATTAATAGCGGATGACATCCGTTACTGGATGCCTATGCGGCGCAACGTCAAATTCGGCGAAGGGGAGCGTGAATTCACCCGCGCAGAACATGACATCAACTGGTTCGACGAAGGCCGGGAGACCCTGGAACGTCGGGTCAAGCAGATTATGACCGGCATCCATTGGGCCGAGGAACCGGTTTCGCGGATCACGCATATCGTGTCCAATGTGCGGTTGCTCGAAGCTACACCGTCGGTGGCCGACGCCGCCGAAACCCTGGTCAAATGCCGATTTCTGATCTACCGCAACCGGGTCGAAACCGAGACCGACATCCTCATCGGCAAACGCGAAGACCGGTTGCGCCGCAGCGGCGGCGGCTGGCAGATCGCGCGCCGTAAAATCATCCTCGACCAGAATGTGCTGCTGACCAAGAACCTCACGTTTTTCTTCTGAACTTTACAAAGGACTGCGAGGCTTCGGGCCTCGAGCTGCAATAGTCACAAGGTCCCCCACCCTTCCCTTAGAGGGTGAGGGAGTGGGTGATTTGCCCAATGGGCGGGAGGAGTGGATCATGCCCGACCAATTCGAGGGCGGCTGTTTGTGTGGCGCGGTGCGGTTTGTCGCGATCGGTCAACCTAAAGGGGTATATTGGTGCCATTGTCAAAGTTGCCGCAAGCATAGCGGCGCGCCCGCTTCCGTCTTTGTCGCGTTCGAACACGCAGCTTATACAGTCACAAAGGGTCAAATCTCAAGGTTCGATTCTACGCCGGGAAGAACTCGGCGCGGGTTTTGCGCCCGATGCGGATCAACATTGACCTGCGAAAGCGCGAGTTTGCCGACCGAGACGCATTTCTATGTTGGTGCGTTTGATGACGCCGCGCGATTCGCGCCCACAAAACACGTCTTTGCCGAAGAACGTCTGCCCTGGTTACATATGAGCTAGCCTTGGCCGCAGCTCGAAGCAGGACGCGGCCGAGTAGCTCTCCCCGCGTGCGGAGAGAGGGCGAAAAGGCGTAGCGACTCGGGGCGAGGGGCAAGATCCGTAAGCGGCCGAGGCCGTACGGTAGCCAACGCGCCCCTCACCCGGCGCTCTCCTCGCATCCGGGGGCGAGGGGGTAGTACATCCTCGCGCTGCCGCGGCTGGCGCAGGGGTGACGCGAACAATAACATGCGCCACAGACAAGAGGAGGGCGGTGATCATGGCGGTAGCGGGGTCGGTCTATAAGAATGGGCTCGTCGATCTGCAAAAAGGGCAGATCAGCCGAGAGATCTTTGTCAGCGAGGAGATCTACAGGGAGGAGCAGGAGCGGTTATTTGCCCGCGCCTGGCTCTTTGTCGGACACGAGAGCCAGATCCCGAAC
>JAFAHP010000714.1 GCA_019237175.1 Alphaproteobacteria bacterium | reverse complement strand
ACATCGCGCGACTTTGCCGCCGCATCGCGCATCGCTGCCGTCAGCCCTCTCTGCACCGGGTAGGGCGCCGGCGGCGGTGCGCCAGTCGCAGCGGCGGCGCGCACATAATCGGTTGCAATAGCGCGGCCGAGGCGCCCGGAGAACGCCCGCGTCAGCATCGTCGCTTCCGGCTCCAGTTCATCGAGGGCGTCGGCCCAGGCCGGGTTGGTCCCGGCTTCGGGGCAGCGCAGAAAGGCGGTGCCGATCTGGACCGCGCTCGCACCCAACGTCAAGGCTGCGGCAATCCCGCGCGCATCGCCAATCCCGCCGGTCGCGATGATCGGAACCGACAGCTTGTCGGCAAGCCGCGGCAAGAGAGCGAAGAGCCCCACGGATTGACGCTCGGCGGCCGCGGCATCAAACGCGCCGCGGTGGCCGCCGGCCTCCGAGCCTTGCGCAACGATGGCATCAGCACCCGCGGCAACGGCTGCACGGGCTTCGGCGAGCGTCGTCGCACAAGCGAACCAGGCAATGCCGCGGGCCTTGATCTCGGCGACAAATTTCTCCGGGAATAGACCCATGATCGAGGAAACTACGTGCGGCCCGGCCTGGAGCAGTGCTTCACATTGTGCCGCAAAGTCGAGCGGCGCGGCATCGGCTGCTTCTGCCGGCACCGGTGGACCCCATTGTCCCAGAAATTCGCGCACCGCACGCTCATGGTCGGGATCGCGAACCGGAGGCGGGTCGGGGATCCACAGGTTGATTTGAAACCCGCCATTGCTCTGGTCCCGGAATTCCCGGACCCAGTCGGCGATCCCGTCGGGGGATGTGGTCAGCGCCCCGAAACCGCCCATGCCACCTGCATTAGCCACGGCACTTGCGAGGCTGGCGGGGCAGGCGCCAGCCATTGGCGCCTGCAATATCGGAACCTGCAGGCCAAACCTTTGACAGAACCGGTCGGTGCGCTCTCGCGCACCGGGGTTTGATGAGCTGACGGCCGGTCGAGCCTCGGCTGGTGTCGCCATCGTGACCTTCCTCGCAATTCGGATCGTCTGATGAATAGCCGATCAATTTCGACATCAGGGATTTGCGGCCGAGTGAAGGGCGAGCCGACGGCGCAGGGCACGCAGCTCTTCAAACCGCTCAGTGGCATCGCGCATGATTGCGGCAATGCCGATCATCTGCCCGGTTTTGTCGGTAAACGGCACGATGGTGAACTCGACAGAGACCCTTGTGCCGTCCTTCCGGACAGCCGGGACAGACAGGATCTGGCCGTCGCCGTAGCGCGACTGCCCGGTCCGCATCGTGGCACGATACCCCTGCCAATGGCGCTCCCGCAGGTTTTCGGGAATGATGATGTCGAGCGAGCGACCGAGCGCTTCTGCCTCCGCGAAACCGAAGATGCGGGTGGCACCCCGGTTCCACACCCGGATGACGCCCTCGGCGTCTGCATAGACGATCGCATCCGAGATGCCGGCGACGAGACGTTCGGCGAAATCCGCTGGGTGAACCTCCATGATTTCCTCCCGGCTCCAAGCTGTTGGGTGACGATACTCGATTAAAACGGAGAATGACCGGAACCCTTTGGCGGCTTGGAGGGCTACTAGGTGCCTACGATCGACGAGGCCGTCGCCCCGACGGGCGCAGTCCGACGGGATCGGCCCAGCAGATGGCCGAGGCGGTCCATGTAAATGTAGACGACCGGCGTCGTGAACAAAGTCAGCAGCTGCGACACCAGCAGGCCGCCGACGATCGCGTAGCCGAGCGGCTGGCGAATTTCCGAGCCGATGCCGGTGCCGAGCATCAGCGGGACGCCGCCGAGCAATGCGCACATCGTCGTCATCATGATCGGGCGAAAGCGCAGGCGGCACGCCTCATGGATCGCTTCCTCGGTGCCGAGGCCGCGTTCGCGCTGACCCTCGAGCGCGAAGTCGACCAGCATGATACCGTTCTTTTTGACGATGCCGATCAACAGGATGATCCCGATGATGCCGATCACGTCGAGCGGCATGCCGAACAGCTTCAAGGTCAATAGAGCCCCGAGTCCGGCCGAAGGCAGGGTCGAGATGATCGTGATCGGGTGGATCGTGCTCTCGTACAGCATTCCCAGTATGATGTAGACTGCGATCAGCGCGGCTAGGATCAGGATCGGCGTGCTGGAGAGCGAATTCTGAAACGCCTGCGCACTGCCCTGAAAGCTGGTGGCAATTGAAGCCGGCAGATGCAACTCTTTCGCCGCCTGCTGGATCGCCGTCACCGCCTCGCCGATCGAGACCTTTGGCGGGAGATTGAAGCTCAACGTCACCGACGGGAATTGTCCCTGGTGGTTGACGGCAATCGGTGCGATCGTCGAGGTGATTTCGCGAACTCGCTCAATGGCACTTCGGCGCCGCTGGACGAGGTCGCATAGATGCGGCTGAGCGCGTTCGGCCCAAGCTGGAAGTCGGGCTCGACTTCGAGGATCACAAAATACTGGTTGAGCCTCGTATAAATCCGCGCCGCGACCCGCTGGCCGAACGCGTCGTACAGGATCGAATCAACGACGGACGGATTGATGCCCAGCTGCTGGGCGAGCTGGCGGTTGACCTCGACCTTCAGGACCCGGCCGGTGCTCTGCTGATCGCTGGCGACGTCTGCCAGCTGCGGCAAGGCCTGAAGCTTCTTCAACAGGATCGGCGCCCAGTGATCGAGCTCGTCGCTGTCGACGTCGACAAGCGTGTACTGGTACTGGTCTTTGACAGCCGCGCTCCGATCGTAATGTCTTGCGCGGCCTGCATGTACAATGTGATGCCCCAGACCGGCTGCAGCGCCTTGTTCAACCGCGCGATCACCTGGTCGGCGGTCGCGGTACGCTGGCCAAGTGGCTTCAGCGTTATAAACATCCTGCCATCATTCTCCGTAACGGTGGGTCCGCCGGTTCCGA
>JAFAHP010000337.1 GCA_019237175.1 Alphaproteobacteria bacterium | reverse complement strand
GCTGAAGCGTGATCTCGCTGCCGCGGGCTATAAGGGAGAGCGGGTCGTTGTACTTGCCGCCTCGACCATTCCGGTGATTTTCGCCGAGGCCCAGGTCGCCTCGGACGTGTTGCAGCGGATCGGCATGAACATCGATTTTCAGGCGCTTGAATGGGGTAGCGTCGTCGCGCGCCGGGCCGTCCGCGAGCCGATCGACAAGGGCGGGTGGAATATTTTTTATACTTATCTCGGCGGCATGGGAAACATCTCGCCCGGCCCTGACATTGCGATCCGCGCCAGTGGTGCAGATTCCTGGTTCGGCTGGCCTACCGATCCCAAAATGGAAGTACTGCGCGAAGCATGGTTCGACGCCCCCGACCTGGCGACGCAGCAGAAGATCTGCCGCGAGATGCAGCAGCAATTCTGGCAGAACCCGTCTTATGTGCCGCTCGGCATGTACGACCAGCCGGCCGCATTCCATTCCTATCTGCAGGATGTGCGCGACGGCTGGCCGCAGTTTTATGGCGTGCGGCGGGTGTGAAACGCTGAACGAGGTGCCCGATGCCTTCTGCCGCAAAGACCTTCCGTCCCTTCCCGCACGATTGGCACTCGGCCGATTATGTTTCGGGTTGGATTGAGCACGACGTCACCAGGGATCCCGAACGACGGCCGCTGCTTCGACAAATGTTGTCGTCGGCGCCATTTCCGCCCAGCGCCGAACTGCGGGTACTTGACATCGGCGCGGGCTATGGCGTTGTCACCGAAGAGGTGTTGAGGATGTTTCCTGGGGCTCGCGTGACGCTCCAGGACTATTCGCAAGCAATGCTCGACCAGGCCCGCCACCGCCTCGCTGGGTATGCCGACCGGCCTTCCTACGTTCTCTGTGACCTCTTCGATCCCTCATGGCAGCAACAAGTCGGCGGACCCTTTGATCTGGCGACCTCCGCCATCGTCCTGCACAATCTTGGCCGACGCGAAAAGATCTTCGCGTGCTATCCGGCGATCCGTAATCTGCTCCTACCGGGCGGGTATTTTTTGAACTACGACCGGTTCACCGGGGGCGTGGAGGAGCATTTGACCGAGCTGCGCGCCGCCGGGTTCGGCCACGTCGAATGCACGTGGCAACAACCGCCTCACGCGATTATCGTGGCCGCCCGAACCGATGGGTGATACGGCAGCCCGCCCAAGCCAAGGCTGTCAATCGAAGCGCAGGATTTCGACGCAGGGCGGCGACGTCAGCACCTCGCTGAAGGCGTGCATCCAGTCGCCAGTCTCTTCGGGCGAGCCGACCCCGCGGTTGCGGAACTGGTCGAGCTGATCGAGCCCTGTCAGCTCGACTTCGAATTGCAGTGCCGCGCCGTTGCCGTGCCCGCGCGTCAACGGTACCAGCAGCCGGGAATTCAGGCCTTTGCCGCGAGCCGCCTCGACCTCGCGGCGAATGAACTCGATCGCCCGCTGGCGATCGACCGGCCGCACATCGTAAGAAAAACGCGCCAGATACATCGTTGCCCTCCTGTTACAGCGGCGGAACGCTTTCCCAGCCGCCATCGTTAACATCAACGGCGCGGCGGGCCAGATGCTCCCCTGACGAAACTAGCCGTCACGAAAGAGGTCTTGCGGCTTTCCGGCTTTGTCTTATATTTGTCGTTAACGATTTTTTCTGGGGTAAGTCTTGCTAACCGAATGGCCACGGTCGGCCGATCATAGTGATCGCCAAAGGATCGACAGAGCGCGTCAAGACGCGGAAAATCTGTTCAGGCCGCGGCTCCCGACGCGGGAGGTTCCGGCGCCCACGCTGAACGGCGCCGGCTCGACCGAAGAACAACCGCAGCGCCAACCGCGCATCTTTATGATCCCGCCGGTGGTGCCAATGAAGGCGGCAAAGAGCGTTGTCCCTGCGGAACCGAAACCGATCAAACAGCGGCCCGTCGCCAAACGCACGGCTCTTCACATTCCGCCTTCCCAATTCGGTCGCGTTCGTGCCTTGGCAAACTACGGAATGACGCAGGCCCAAGTCGCCGAGGTTTACGGGGTCGAGGTCGGTGAAATAGAGCGGATTGTCGGACGGCCGGCGTCCTAGTACACGCTCGATGACAGATTGCCGGCGCAACAGCGGCAAAGGCGCCGCTGAAGTCCTCATTCTTCCCCTAG
>JAFAHP010000235.1 GCA_019237175.1 Alphaproteobacteria bacterium | reverse complement strand
GATGGTGGCGACAAACGAGCACGGCAGCGAGCACAAGGCGCTGGCTTTCAACGAGGTTTCGCTGTTGCGCGAGAGCCGTCAGGCAGCAAAGCTCAGGGTAATCGTCGACGATGTCGTCCGCATCGACGAATTGATGGCCGACGGCATTCTCGTCGCGACTCCGGTCGGCAGCACCGCCTACAATTTGTCGGCGCATGGTCCGATCATCCCGCTCGGCGCGGGGATTCTGGCGCTGACGCCGATCAGCGCGTTCCGGCCGCGACGGTGGCGGGGCGCCTTGCTGCGCCACGAGGCGCAGGTGCGCATCGATGCGCTCGAAACCGACAAGCGCCCGGTCAGCGCCGTCGCCGATTTTACCGAGGCGCGCGACGTCGTCAGCGTCGAAATCCACGAAAACCGGGATGTCGCGATGACCCTGTTGTTCGACCGCGAAGCCAATCTCGAAGAGCGCGCCTTCAAGGAACAGTTCGCCACCTGAGGGCTCTCGCGGACCCCGGGCAGCCCGGGGTCCGCGCTGGCTTTAGGTCAGGCGATGGTCAGAACATTGCCTGCGCGGGCGAATTGCTTGCCGATATGTGCCGAAAACGCGCCCGAAGCAGCGCTGACGCTGCCGATTTCTCCGCCCGAGTTGAAATCGTGCGCACCTTGCACGACAATATTCTGCGGCGGCATTTGCGGGGTGAAGAACACCTCCAGGGTCAGCATCGCCGTGTTCTGCGCATCGGTTGCGCCAAAGATCACCCGCTTGGTGCTCGCGTAGAAACCGACCTGCCGTTTATCTTCGAAAACGGTTCCGCCTTCGTACTGCCACCGGCCGGCGGCGTCATCGACATTGTTAAGTACCGTGCGCTCCAGCATCAGGGTAAATGCCATCTTGAGACCTCCAATCTTTGCGGTTATAGGTGCCGCGCTCAGACTGATACAATAAATCGCGGCGGTGGACTGTGAAGTGGATCACACGGGACAAAAGATCATCGAAGATGTTGTTTAAAGATGGCACAGAGTTTACTTATTCACATGAGCTAGCCCGCGGCAGAAGCGACTTCGCCGACCATATGTCGGCACAGCCGCTTCCCGCACGTCCCGAGTGACCGCAGACAGGCAATGGCCGCGCATCGTCGCGAGCGAAATGACCTTGGCCGAGGGATGGTTTGCCCCCTTCTTGCACAGGCCGGATTGTCGACGCCGTGCTTTCTAAACCGCGTCGGTCGCCGCGGCGATCAGCAACGAGCGAAACCAGGTTTGCGCCGGGTCTCCGGCGGCGCGGCGGTGCCACGCCATCGACACGGTTGCCGCAAAATCGATCGGCAACGGCAGGATCTCGATCCCGGTACCGGCGGCGATCTGCGCGGCGGCGCGCCGCGGCACCGTGGCAATCAGGTCCGAGGCGGCGAGTGCCGCCGGGACCGCGAGGTAGGTCGCGACCAACAGTGCTATTCGGCGCCTCAGCCCGAAATCCACCAGAATGCGATCGATCGCACCGGAGGTGTCGCCGCGCGGTGAGACAAGAATGTGCCGTTGCGCGGCATAGGCCTCGATCGTCAGGGCCTGTGCTGCGAGCGGGTGGTGTTGGCGCATGACGACGACAAATGGGTCGCGCAGCAATGTCTGCGATTCGACCGTCGCCGGGACGGTACGCAGATGCGCGACAACGACGTCAAGGGCGCCGCGTTCCAGCCGCTCGGCGACCGAAACGCCACTCAATGGCAACAGACGCAAGATCGCGCCCGGCGCCTGTTGGGCAAAGGCGCCGGCCAGCCTTCCAACCAGCGCGACTTCAGCATATTCGGCCATGCCGGCGGTGAAAATTCCGCAACTCGTGGCCGGGTCGAAGGCGGCTCTGAGGTTCAAGGCCGCCTCGATGCTTTCAATCGCCGAGGATACGAGCGGCGCAATCTCGTGCGCATGCGTGGTCGGCTCCATCCCACTCTGGGTGCGCACGAACAAATCGTCGGCGAACAAATCGCGCAGGCGCGACAACGCATGGCTCATCGCCGGCTGCGACAGGCCGATGCGCCCGGCGGCGCGCGTCACCGCGCGCTCGTGCATCAGCGCGTTGAAGGCCTTGAGCAGGTTCAGATCGACGGCGCGGATATCCATTGGGAGAATGAACATTATATGTATAATCGATTTGATAAATGGTTATGGGCGCCGACATACGCAACACAGAGAATTTTAGCGCCGGAGTGAATCATGCAGGAAACAGCGCCGCGTCTCAGCCATGTCGGGCTCTATGTCCATGACGTTCCGAAGATGATCGACTTCTACACTAGGGTTCTCGGCTTTGTGGTCAGCGATGGGGCCGCGGACGGCCGCATTACGTTCATGAGCCGCAACCCCAGCGATCACCATCAGGTCGTGCTGGTGCGCGGTCGCACCACCGACACCGAGACGCCGATGGTTCAGCAGGTGTCGTTCAATGTCGGCACGCTGGCCAATGTCCAGCACGCCTTCCGCAAGGTGCGCCACGCCGCCTGCGAGGGCATCCGCCCGATCAGTCACGGCAACGCCTGGTCGGTCTATTTCCAGGACCCCGAGGGCAACCAGATCGAAATGTTCTGCGACACGCCGTGGTATGTACCGCAGCCTTGCGGCTTCAAGATCGATCTCGACAAGAGCGAGGCGGAACTTTACCGCGACACCGAGGCTTACTGCCGCGCCCAGCCGGGCTTCAAGCCGATGGAAGAGTGGCGCGCCGAGATCAGCCGGAAGATCGCGGCGGCGCTCGAAGCGTAGGGCCGGCGCCAATCACGATTTGATTTCACAACAGGAGATGCCAATGAGCGAGATCAGAGGCTATCACGCCCATGTCTACTACGATACCGAGACCAAGCCGCGCGCAGCGCAGCTGCGCGAGACGATCCTCGACAAGTTTGCGGTCGAGCCCGGCGGCTTCAGCGACGCGCCGGCCGGCCCGCACCCGATCCCGCAATTCAACGTGATCTTCGAGTGCGCCGAGTTCCAGAACATCGTGCCGTGGCTGATGTTGAACCGCGACGGCCTCGATGTGCTGGTTCATCCTCTGACCGACAGTTCCTACGACGACCACAGCAAGAATGCGCTGTGGCTCGGAACCCCGGTGCCGATGAAGCTCGACATCCTGCGCCCGCAATACCGTGAGGCGCTGTTGCCCGCGAGCCAACG
>JAFAHP010000026.1 GCA_019237175.1 Alphaproteobacteria bacterium | reverse complement strand
TCCGGATAAAGATGGGCTTGAATACTACACCTTGAGGTTGATGTCTACGTAAATACACTATGTTGGGTTTTTGTGACTCAGTAAGACTACCCAATTTTCAGTTTCGCGCGGGATACATTCCGCGGCTCACCGGCGCGCCTCTTCTGCCGCGAGGCGCTCGGCGGCGGCGCGTGGCAGCAATAGGTAATATCTTCCGCGCGCGTCCATCTCACCCGCCCGGTCGCCGGCGGCACGGCCCGACCCCCAATAGAGATCGCCGCGTACCGGACCCTTGATCGCTCCGCCGACGTCCTGGGCCACAACCAGGCGACGCACGCGAAGGTTCGGAATGTACTGCTCGTCGGCGGCAAGCCAGATCGGCGCGCCGAGCGGGATGTAGCTGCGATCGACCGCGAGGCTGCGTTCCGGGGTCAGGGCGACCCGCTCGGCCCCGATCGGGCCCTCCCCTTTGATGATGCGAAAGAAAACATAAGACGGGTCTTCGCGGCGCAACGCCGCACCCGCCGCGGGATGAGCGCGCATCCAGGCCGTGATCGAGGCCATCGTCACCTTGTCATGCGGGATCTCCCCGCGTTCGACGAGCAAGCGGCCGATCGGAACGTAGGGCATGCCGTTTTGCCCGTCATAGCCGACGCGAACAAGCTCGCCGTCCTCCAAGCGGATCCGCCCGGAGCCTTGAATCTGGAGAAAGAAGGCGTCGATCGGGCCATCTACCCAGAATAGTTCGAACCCGCGGCCGCCGAGTGCGCCATTCTCAATCTGCGCGCGCGAATAACGGTGAGCAAGACCGGGGTCCGGCGGCAAGCGGTAGATTGGAGTCTGGTAGCGCCCGTGGCGATGACGCGACCCGTCGAGCTCGAGCTCGAAATATCCGGTAAAAAGACCGCTCGTGGCGCCGTAATCGGCTACCGCCATCATTACAAAAGTGGCTTCGAAGAACCGCCGGGCGGCCTTTTCGTTGCCGGTCGGCAGCATCGCCGCTTCCCGGCACGCCGGCAGCCAATCGCCGACCACTCCGTAATCGACACCGCGTTCGGTCGGACCGAACGGTGCCGCGTCGGGCTCTTTCGAAAACCGCCCGCATGATCTTAGAAAGGCCGGCACCACCAACGCCGGATTATCGCTTGCCCAGTCCGGCAACGCATCGAACCCGAGCGGGGTCAGGCTCAGCCGAGGCGGTGCGGCATCTCGTTTGAGACCGATTGCCAGTGCGGCGGCGATCAGTAAAACCAATGCCGGCCAGAGTGGAAGACGCCGGCGGTCAGCCGCTGCTGGTGGCGACAAGCATCCAGTTCGGGTCGGGGGAACGGGTGTCGCGGGCAAAGGTCCAATAATCGGTCTTCTCGACCGGGTGATCGGGATCGCCGTCAACGATGCTGCCGTCCATTGCGCGAGTAACGGTGATCTGATGCGAGACCAGCTTGACTGTAACCCGGGCGGCACGTCCGGCCGTATCCGCCTCGACGATTTCGGCGTCATCGAGCTTCAGATCACGGGTCTCGGTAGTTTCCTTGGCAGCGGCCCGCTCGTCGATCGACTGAGCGAACGGCTGATAGACCCCGTCGCTCAGCAGCGGCCGCAATGTGGCCTTGTCGCCCTTGGCGAAGGCGGTCACGATCATCTCGAAGGCGATCCGCGACCCCTCCAGGAACTGCGCAGGGTCGAAACCGGGGTCGGCGCGGCGAACGCGGTTTATCCCCTCGGCAACGATGTCCGAGGCTTTCGCGGCAACCGGCGAAAGGGGAGCAGTCTTGTTCGCGTTCTCGGGCATCGCCACTTTGTCCGAAATCGGTGTCGGCCGCTGTGGAAAGAGGTCGCGCCGCCGCTCGTTGCCGGTGCGCCGTCCGAGCACGCTACGCAGCCGCAACACCAAAAAAGCGGCTATCATCGCAAACAGGATGATGTCGATGTATTGAAAGTCGCCCATCGTCTTCCGCGCCCCGCCACCGTTCAGCAATGACCGGCGAGTGGCCCTCGCATGCCCTTTCTGGTCAAATAGGGGTGCTGCAGAGCCACGACAAGCGCATTCGGGTGCGAGGATCATGAAGCTTCCTGTGCGGATGGTGCTGGGAGCCTACCTCCTGGTCGAAATCTCGGTGACGCTGGAGATCGCGGCTTGGCTGGGCCCGGGCCGCACCCTGCTGTTGCTGGTTCTCGGCGCTTTAGCCGGGATCGCGGTGTTGCGGTGGGAACGAGGAGCGTTCTTGTCGCAGCTCAGCCGTCCCGACCCGCTCTACGGGGTGTTTCTTCAGGGACTTCCTGAGCGGGCATTGCGCGCGCTGGCGGGTTTGCTGTTGATCGTTCCCGGTTTTGTCAGCGACGCTGCGGCGCTCATTCTGCTGATCCCGCGATCGCGGCAATGGCTGATCCGCCGTTTTACCACACGCTGGGCTCAACACTCGCCGGATCCGACAATCATCGAGGGCGAGTTTCGCCGAGTCGATGACGCGCTGCTTCCGGAACGCGAACACGGCCCCTGACAGCGGACCCGGCTCGGTTCGATCGCACGAAGCCGGTTTCGCGCACCCAAGAAAGTAAACGACGTGCCCGCGCATTGCCGCCCGCGCACGATCGTGCTAGCCAGCGCTCGGGGAACTTCGCCGCGGGAGGCGGACATGTCGGGAGAAACGAGGGGCAATGGCGAAGCCGACGGGCTGCCGCCGGCGGACGGCCCGCAAATGTTTGTGAACATTCAATATGTCAAGGATCTGTCGTTCGAAAACCCGCGGGCGCCGCAAAGCCTGATCCAACCGGCAAGCCAGCCCGAAGTTGCGATCAATGTCGATGTCAAGGCGCGGAACCTGAACCCCGAGGCTTACGAAGTTGTGCTGACGATCAATGTCAATGCCACCGCACAGGGCGAGCCGGTGTTTCTTGTCGAACTGGCCTACGCGGCGGTCGTTACCGTCAGGAACGCTTCCGAGCAAATGTTGGCAACCCTGGTCTTGGTCGAGACGCCGCGGATCATTTTTCCATTTGCCCGGGCGGTCATCGCCACGGCAACCCGCGATGGCGGATTTCCGCCGCTGCTCATCAACCCGATCGATTTTGCCGAGTTGCTGCGCCGGCAGCAGTCGCCCGATCAAGCTCCGGCAACGCCGCCCGGTCCCTTTGTTTAAAACTCAGACCTCCACCCGCCATAACGGTGCGGTGAGCAAGGCCAGCATCGCTTCATGCGCCGCCAATTCCTGTGCCGAAGGGGCGTGCGCGCGCGCCGGACGAGCGATTCGAATGGCGCTGACGATCGCTGTTTCCGGGGCCGCGAAATCCAGTCCCGGTTGGCGGCCGCCGATCAATTCCAAATAGACGGCAGCCAGCAAACCGCAGTCGATACGCGCGCCATGATTCACCCGCTCCGAATTGTCGACATCAAATCTTCGGCACAGTGCATCAAGGCTCGCCGGAGCGCCGGGGTAGCGCTGTCGCGCCATCATCAACGTATCTATATGCGTAGGCGCCAGCATCGGGCGGCCGATTCGAGCCAATTCTGCATTCAAAAACGCGATGTCAAATTCGGCATTATGGATGACGAGCGGATCCGAGCCGATAAACTCAAGCAAGTCGTCGACAATGGCTTCAAATTGCGGATGTATCGAAAGAAAGTCTTCGGTCAGGCCGTGGACAGCATGCGCATCGGCCGGAACATCGCGACCCGGGTTTACATAGCGATGAAAAGCTCGGCCCGTCGGGATATGGTGCAGTAATTCGATACAGGCGATCTCGATGATGCGATGCCCCGCCGAAGGATCGAGCCCGGTGGTTTCGGTGTCGAGCACGATCTCGCGCATCAAGCGGCTCCTCGGTACGTGCCAGCCGGGCTTCCACAGTGCGCTGGGCGCCGTTCTTGTCCACTCAGCGTATTGATAATCGCACGCAGACGGCGCCGGCTAAAACCGCGATCCAATCCCGTCGGTACGACAAAATCCGCCCTCCGGCGCTTTTCGGCATCCGGCATCTGTTGCTTCAGAATGGCGGCAAAGCGCGCTTCGGTCATTCCTCTTCGCCGCATGACACGCTGACGCTGGAGCATTGGCGGGGCTGAGACGACGATAACGTAGTCACAGCGTGCGGCACCCCGACTTTCGTAGAGAAGCGGAATGTCCAGAACCACGAGCCGCTCACCACGGGCGCGCGCCTGCGCCAAAAACCGTTTTTCGGCTTGGGCAACCATTGGATGCAAAATCCTTTCAAGCCGCATCAAGGCCTGCGGGTCACCAAACACCCGCTGGCCGAGACGGTTGCGGTCGATCCCGCCATCCTCCCCGCGGTTCCCCGGAAACGCGGCCTCGACCTCAGCCACGGCACCGCCGCCCGATGCCAATAAACGGTGAACAACCTGATCGGCATCGAACAACGCCACTCTCATGCGCCGCAACATCGACGCTGCCGTGCTTTTTCCCATCCCGATCGAGCCGGTCAGGCCGACGACGATCACGATTGAGCCGCCAATGTCTTGATGATCGCCGCCCGCAGCGCGGGGCTTACCTGAACCTTGGGACCAAACCACGCTTCGAAACCGGGCCGGCCCTGATGCAACAGCATGCCGAGCCCATCAACCACGCGATGGCCGCGCCGCCGTGCCGCGGCGAGCAAAGCGGTTTCGAGCGGTACATAGACGATGTCGACAACCGGCGCAGAAAGCGGCAGCGGAGAAAGATCGAGTTCGAGTGAAGGCTCGCCGCTCATCCCGAGGCTTGTCGTGTTGACGAGCAGTCCCGCGCCCTCG
>JAFAHP010000008.1 GCA_019237175.1 Alphaproteobacteria bacterium | reverse complement strand
GGCGGCGGTGAAGGACGAGAGACTTTCGACGCGACGTTCTATGCCGGTCTGCGGCTCTGGCAAGGCGCCGAGCTGTGGGTCGATCCCGAGATCGACCAAGGCTTTGGTCTTGCGAATACGCATGGGGCGGCCGGGTTTGCAAGCGGGGAGGCCTATAAGCTCGGCGCGGTCTATCCTTACACACAGCTGCGCCGCTATTTCATCCGGCAAACTATCAACCTTGGTGGCGCCGCCCAAAGCATCGACGCCGACGTCAACCAGTTTGCCGGCTCGACGACGCAGAACCGCTTGGTGCTGACCGTCGGCAAGTTCGCCATCGTCGACATCTTCGACACCAATCAATACGCCAACAACCCGAAAACCGATTTCCTCAACTGGTCGCACATCAACGCCGGCACGTTCGACTACGCGGGCGATGCCTGGGGCTTTACCTACGGCGCGGCCGCCGAGTGGTATCAAGGGGACTGGACGCTGCGCGCCGGCGCCTTCGATTTGTCGGCAACGCCGGCCGGCGGCGGCGCCAATGTGTCCGCCTATGGGCTCGACCCGGCGTTCAGTCAATTCCAATTGGTCAGTGAAATCGAGAAACGCTACACGCTTTGGCAGCAACCGGGCGCGATCAAAGTCACCGGTTTTCTCAGCCGGGGCAATGCCGGCAGCTTTCAGGACGCGATCAACCTTTCGCAAGCGACCGGTCTAGGCGCCAGCGATGCACTTGCCGCGGTTCGGCACTATCAGAGCCGGCCCGGCGTAAGCCTCAACCTGGCGCAGCCAGTTTCCGACAGCGTTGGTGTGTTCGCGCGCGCCGGCTGGGCCGACGGCAATGTCGAGCCGTGGGATTTCACCGATATCGACTGGACCGGTTCGGCTGGGGTTTCGTTGAGTGGCAGTCGGTGGGGCCGGCCCAATGATACGGTCGGCGTAGGCGGCGCGCTCAATGGCATTTACGGTGTTCACCAAGCCTACTTCAACCTTGGTGGCTTGGGCATTCTGATCGGTGACGGGCAGCTACCCCATCCTACGTTCGAGAAAATCTTCGAGACCTATTACAGTTTCGCCGTAACCCCGGCGCTGAAACTAAGCCTCGACTATCAGTTCATCGCCGATCCGGCCTATAACACACAGCGTGGCCCGGTCTCGATCGCGGCGGTACGGCTGCATGCGCAATTCTGAGCGGCCGCGCAGGCCCGGCGGAAATCTTTCGGGCTCGACAGCCCGCCCGAAATCGATAGCCGCTGCTCGTGATTGTTCTTAATTGTGCAACAATAGCGCGTTATGAGGTCCCGTGATTAGCCGGACCAAGTCGAAAGCTTGCGCAAGGAAGTGGGGTTTCCCGCTCGTCGTCGGTATCGCGGCGCTGTCAGCGGGTTGTGGGCTTCTGCAGCCCGGCCAGGCCGTGGGCGTTTGGCGACAGCCCGATGAGCACATGGTGGCGTCCGCACCTTGCGGTATTCATTGCCGAGGCGACCAGGGCTACGAGGTAATCTGGGAAGTGCCATATCCAAAAAATCTGAAACTTGCCAATTTTCGGCTTGATTGCCGGAATGTCGGAGAGGGGCATCCATGTTTATTGGATACTGAAATCGATATTGGTGACGATACTATTCGGCATAAGGCAACGATCTATTGGCGCAATCGTTCCTCAGCCGTCGCGATTCGGCTCGTTGCTGACGAAATTCAATAAAAGTACGCGTGATTGCGGTATCATCAGCTGTCGATTGCGAACCGAACAAACCCGTCGTTTCATCCCCGACTCGGGGAACGGAGCCCGTGAGGCGCGAGGTTGACCCATCGCCGGGCCGGGCCGACGCCCACGGCGGCAGGCGTTGAGCACAGCCCGCCTCTGTTCGGCGGCCGTGCTGGCGCCGCTGCCAGTCTTGCGGACGGCAATCGCTGGCGTGTTCGCGGCGCTTCGACCGGACCGCCACAAGCGACGAGCCGCATCGATGCTGGTGTTGGCGGTTCTCGCGCTCGGCTTTCCGGAGATCGGTTGGGCGGATGGGGAAATATGGCTCGGTCCAAATGACGCCTGCTCGTCCGACACTTTGCTTCGGGACTGGAACGGCACGCGCAGCGCCCTCGCGGCGTACGGCATCGGTTACGGGCTGCAGAACCAGACCGAGTTGTGGGGCAATCTGACCGGCGGCCTGCAGCGAGGAGCCGCAGCCGACGGCTTGCTGACAGCAAGCCTCTGCGCCGATCTCGACAAAGCCGTGCAGTGGAAAGGCGCCACCTTCTTCGCCAGCGGGTTTGAAGTCTACGGCCCCGAGCCGACACTCCAGCTCGTCGGCTCACTCCAGCTGATCAGCAATATCGAGGCGATCTATAGCACCAAGCTCTATGATTTATGGCTCGACCAGCAGTTTTTGGGCGGCAAACTCGACATTCGGCTGGGCCAGGAGGGCGCCAACGACGAGTTCATGCTGGCGAGCCACGCCGCCCTGTTCCTCAATTCGAGCTTTGGCTACCCGGCGCTGACGACAATAGACCTCCCGTCGGGCGGGCCGAACTACCCATTGGCGGTACCGTTTTTTCGTATCAACTTTGCGCCGACCGACGAGATTTCGTTGCTCGGCGCCATCTACACCCTCGATCCGGCACCGCCCGGGACCGGTGACCCACAATTGCGCGACCGTCATGGCACGGCGTTTCGGTTCGACGATC
>JAFAHP010000392.1 GCA_019237175.1 Alphaproteobacteria bacterium | reverse complement strand
AGGTTTCGATCTTCGGGCAAAAGCTCTATGCCGCCCGCGTGCAGGTCAACCCGGCTGCCTTGGCGGCGAAGGGCATCGGCCTCGAAGACGTGCGCAGCGCCCTCACCAACGCGACGATCAACGAGCCGAAGGGCTCGATCGAGGGCTCGCAGAAGACGATCGCGATCGAGACCAACGATCAGCTGTTCGACGCGAGCGCCTACGGCAACATCATCGTCGCCTACCGCAACGGCGCACCGGTGCGCGTCAAGGACGTCGGGACGGTCGTCGACTCGGTGCAGAACACGCGGGTCGGCGCGTGGTTCAACAACAAGGCGGCCGAAGGAATCGCAATTCAGAAGGCGCCGGGCGCTAACACGGTCGCGCTCGTCGACACGATCAAGGCGATGGTTCCGAAAATCATGGAATCGTTTCCGCCCTCGATCAAAGTCGAGCTGATGTCGGACCGCTCGCTCGTTATTCGGGCGGCGGTGCGCGATGTCCAATTTACAATGATGATGACGATCAGCCTCGTCATCCTCGTCATATTTCTGTTTTTGAGGACCTTGTGGGCAACAATCATTCCCGGCATGGCGGTGCCGCTGTCGCTGTTGGCGACCTTTGCCGTGATGTACGCCGTGGGCTACAGCCTCGACAACATCTCGCTGATGGCGCTGACGATTTCGGTCGGTTTTGTCGTCGACGACGCGGTCGTGATGATCGAAAACATCGTCCGCTATATCGAGATGGGGCAGCGGCCGTTCGAAGCGGCGCTGAGGGGCGCCGGGCAGATTGGCTTTACGATCATTTCGATCACCTTTTCGCTGATTGCGGTGTTCATCCCGCTGTTGTTTATGGGCGGCATCGTCGGTCGCCTGTTTCATGAATTCGCCGTTACCGTGTCAGTCGCGGTAGTGGCGTCGGCGGCGATTTCGCTGACTTTGACGCCAGTCCTATGCTCGCTGTTCTTGAAAGAGCAGGGGATGCATTCTGCCGGCTGGATAAACCGGCTACTGGAGGGCGGATTCAATTGGATGCTGCGTTGGTATCAACGCGGCCTGGATTTTGTTTTTCGCCATCAGCTTCCGACATTTCTCTCGACTTTGGCGCTGATTGTGGTGACGGGTTATCTCTATGTGACTATCCCCAAAGGTTTCTTCCCCGAACAGGATACCGGTTTCATCTTTGGCCAGGCCGATGCGCGTGAGGACATCTCGTTTGCGGGCATGTCCAGGCTGGTGCACCAGATCGTCGACATCGTGCGCAAGGATCCCGATGTCTCGGGCGTTTTTGCCTACACCGGCGCTACCGCCTACAACCCCACCGAGAATACCTCCCGCATGTTTTTGCAGCTGGTTCCGCACGACCATCGCGCTCTGACCGCGAACCAGATCATCCAGCGCTTGCGGCCAAAAGTGGCCGCAGTTCAGGGCGTTAAATTCTTTATGCAGTCAGGTCAGGACATCAATGTCGGGGGACGGCTCAGCCGCACTTTGTACCAATATACACTAACCGACACCGACCCGGAGGAGCTCGACCGTTGGGCGCCGATCCTTGAGCGTGCGATGAAAAAGCTGCCGGAATTGCAGGACGTCGCGACCGACTTGCAGATCGCAGCGCCGCATATTGCGATCCAAATCGACCGCGACGCCGCTTCCCGCCTCGGGATCTCACCGTCGCTGATCGACCAGACGCTCTATGACGCCTTCGGCCAGCGCCAAGTCGCGACATTGTACACCTCGAAGAATCAATACAAGGTAATCCTCGAGGTCGAACCGCAATTCCAGGACGATCCAACGGCGCTATCGAAAATTTACATAGCCGGCCCGAATGGCACCCAAATCCCGATAAGTACATTCGCCCATCTGACGACGAAAATCGAGTCTCTGTCGGTCAATCACCAGGGTCAATTCCCCGCCGTAACATTGTCGTTTAATCTGGCGCCGGGTGTTTCGCTCGGCCAGGCGGTCGACCACATCCAGGCATTGGCCGCGGATCTGCGCGCCCCGCCGACGCTTAACGGATCGTTCCAGGGCACGGCGCAGGCCTTCCAGGCATCGCTCTCATCCACACCACTGCTGGTGGCCGCGGCGATCCTTGTCGTCTACATAGTCCTCGGGGTGCTGTACGAGAGTTACATCCACCCCATCACGATTTTGTCGGCGCTGCCCTCGGCCGGCGTCGGCGCATTACTGGCCCTGATGATCCTTCATTACGATCTCAGCGTGATCGCGATGATCGGCATCATTCTGCTGATCGGCATCGTTAAAAAAAACGCCATCATGATGATCGACTTTGCCTTGCAGGCCGAGCGCCTCGAAGGCAAGCCGCCGCAGGAGGCCATTTACCAGGCGTGTCTTTTGCGCTTCCGGCCGATCATGATGACGACTTTCGCCGCATTGTTCGGCGCCACGCCGATAGCATTCGGACAGGGTGCGGGTTCGGAACTGCGCCGGCCGCTCGGCATCGCGATCATCGGCGGACTGCTCGTGTCTCAGTGGCTAACCCTTTACACGACACCGATCATCTATCTCTACCTCGAGCGTTTTTCGCGCTGGTTCGGGCGACCCTATCGGCCGTCTCGGATGGCTGAGGCATTGGCTGGCGACGGCCGACCGGTGCTTTTGCGGGAACGGCACGGGGCCGAGTGATCGTGGGGATCTTCCAGCTGCGCGGCGAGAGGGCGCGTTGAGACGGCGCGTCGTGGGCCGCAGATCGAGACGGAACACTTTGAGTGCGAGCACAAATCGATGAGCATTTCAGAACCTTTTATTCGGCGGCCAATCGCCACGTCGCTTTTGATGCTCGGGGTTCTGGTATTTGGCATCGGTGCCTACAACCTCCTGCCGGTCGCGGCGGTGCCCAATGTCGATTTCCCGACGATCAGCGTGAGCGCGCAGTATCCCGGCGCCGA
>JAFAHP010000389.1 GCA_019237175.1 Alphaproteobacteria bacterium | reverse complement strand
CCTTGTAGGCAAAGGTGCTGTTGCGCGCGATAACAAAGAACGAACGGACTTTCGACAGTGCCGTCGTGATTTCCTCGACCATCCCGTCAGCAAAGTACTCCTGCTCCGGATCGCCGCTCATGTTCTGGAAAGGCAGCACTGCGATCGACGGCTTGTCGGGTAAGGTGAGTGACGCGAGTGCCGCCGCGGACTTGGCTTCTTGCTCAGTCGTGACCCGATACACGCGGATGGGGCGCACAATGTTCTTGAGTACCTGCTCTCCGATATCTGCGAAAGCGAGCCCGAGCTTTCCGGCAGCATCTTCCTGCACGCGCGCGGAGACGCAGATCCCGCCAGGTTCGGCAAAGGCTTCGAGCCTGGCTGCAATGTTGACGCCGTCGCCGAAGATGTCGCCATCCTCGATGATGATGTCACCGACATTGATCCCCATGCGAAATTCGATGCGGCGGTCTGCCGGTGCCGCAGCGTTGCGGGCGATCATCTCGCGCTGCACCTCGACCGCACAGCGCACTGCGTCGACGACGCTGGCGAACTCAACGAGAAGGCCGTCACCGGTGGTTTTGACGATGCGCCCCCGATGCTCGGCGATTTTGGGATCACCGAGTTCACTGCGAACCCTACGCAATGCCGCGAGCGTGCCCTCTTCGTCCTCGCCCATCAGCCGCGAATAGCCCGCCACATCAGCGGCAAGGATCGCGGCTAAGCGGCGGGTCGTAGCCATGATTGCGGCACCCCACCTTGAGTCGGACGGATCGGCGACGGGTCAACTGTAGCACAACTCTCGTCCAAGGGTTGCCTTCGCCGAAGGTGCCGCGAGCCAGGCGGCAACATCCGAACTTCAGGGCGTACCATCGGCAGATGTCAGCGATCTTGGCCGGCCGGAGCGCCAAGCACCAGCGGGACCTCGCCGAGCGTCCTTGCGGCAGGGCCGAACCAGCTTCCCCCTCCTTCGCGCGCAGCGAATTCCCAATCGGGCGTCCGCTGATTAGGGCCGCAGTGCTCGACCAATCCCATCGCCGCGAAGGCGCGGCAGTCGAAGTTGCGGCAAACCGCCGGCCGGTGCTCGTAGACCGTGCAGCCGTGCTCCCCTAGGTGGGCGCAGGCCCCGTCCGCGCGCTGTTGGAGCACCAATTCGCCATCACGGTCCCGCTCCGTCAGCAGGTAGGGCAGGTGTCTCCGATCGCGTTTCTTGTCGGCAGGGATGCCCGCGTAATAGCAGCAGGCCGAGCACTCGCCGCACGGGACCGGCCCGGCGTCTCCACGCCACCAAGCCGCAAGAAAGTCGGGTGCGGAGCAGTTCACCGAGCGCTCAGCGTTGTCCATTGCTCATGGTCTCCCTTACGATCGCCTGCTCGAGAGCAAAGCGAGGGCACACCTCTTTTGGCTGCCGCCGCCCAGCCCTGGTTAACGCCTCCCAAACCGTCTTGCGCGGAGAATACCCCAAGTTCTCCCGATGCGAACCTTCCCCAATGGGCAGCCTCCCGACCTGGGCCGTGTGGTCGATTGTCGTGCCGTTGGTCCTGCTGAGCCCGGTGATCGCGTTTTCGCTCGCGCTCGCGGTGGAAATCCTGGTCCGCGCTTTGGTCGACGAGGGAGCGCCAGTGGCACTGGTGCTTGGCGCTGCGGGCTGCCTCTCACATCATGCCGCCGCCTTCACCGCCCCCACCCTCGCCACCGCCCCCGTGCGAGGCGCCGTTGTTATCGCGCGTATATGGGCTGAAAGGGTCCTGTCCGGGCGCGGCCGCCGGCCGCGCGCATGCCACGAGCGCCAGCAAGATAAGAAGTGCGGCGAGCGCCAGATGTCGGTTCATCCAACTACTATACCCCGAGTAACGAAAATTATGACGCTCGACCCGACCGGCGATGAGACCCGCGCCCGCCAAGCGGCGAGCTTGTCGAATGAGCCTGGTTTGCTCACGAGCTTGTCAAAAAGTGTTATGATGCGCAGCCGTGGAACTGACGAACGGGGATGTCGGTGGCCGAAACCGAGGCAGCCCTCAGCGGTCTGGAACGCAAGCTGGCAGTCATCCTCGCGGCCGATGTTGCGGAGTACAGCCGGCTGATGGCCGAGGACGAAGAGCGGACGCTGCAAACGTTCCGCGGCCATCAGGGGGTGTTCGAGAAGCTCGTGCAACTGCATCGTGGCCGCGTCTTCAATACCGCTGGCGACGCTATCCTCGCCGAGTTCAGCAGTGCGGTTGAAGCCGTGCGCTGCGCCACCGAGATCCAAGCCGCGCTCCGCACGCGCAACGATCAGCTCCCGAGTGAGCGCCAAGTGAACTTCCGCATCGGCGTCAATCTCGGCGATGTCATGGTGCAGGGCGGGGATTTGCTCGGCGACGGCGTCAATGTCGCGGCGCGCCTGCAGGCGGTGGCGGAGCCCGGCGGTATCTGCATCTCTGGCAGCGTGTACGATCAGGTCCTGAACAAGTTGTCGTTGTCGTTCAAGCCGCTGGGCGAATTGAACTACAAGAACCTGCCCCAGCCGGTGCGAACCTTTGCCATCGCCAAAGTGGCTGGTCTTGGGGTGCTTCCTTCTCCAGCCCGCTGGCACCGTTCCGCGATCGGCCCGCCGCTGCGGCCCATCGTCATTGCTACTCTGGTTTTGACCGCGGCTGGCGGCGTCTCCTGGGTCCGTTATCACCACGAGCGCAACCTGGCGGAGCATGGCTCTACGGCCGAATTGCCGGCGCGGCTAAAGGCGCTGGCCGACCAGCGGTGGGCTGAGAAAGATGCGCGCCGCTTGGCCAAAACCGACCGCAGGATGGGGGATGCCGAAGCGTTAGCAGCGCCGGAGGCAGAGCAGACCGATCCATTGAGCGGCCCGACCGCCCCCGTAACGCCGGCCGCGGCAACGCCTGGCGATGACGCAAGCGGGCTCTATCGCGGGCAGATCTGCTTTGGGAAGGGGCTGCCTTCCCGCTGTTTCAAGGCTCAGGGCGTGATCGCAAACAATAAGATCTCAGGCCAGTGGCCGAGCGTCATTCCTGGCTCGACAGTGCATCTCGCAGGAGATGTTACGCACATGGGAAACGTTGAGATCCACATGAACTCGCAACGGGCTGATGGATCGCGCGGAGCAGTCGCCGACATGGTCGGTAAGCTGCACGACGGGCATATCGACGCTACCGGGAGCTTCCTTGACGGCCGCAGCGTTACGTTGAACTGGAGCAAGAATTAGGCCGCCCTGTCGCAGCTACAACCGAGTGACGCCGCGCGGTGATGCAGCGCTGGAGTGACTTCGGCGCCAAACCCTGACAAGGTGATGCCCTTGGCGCCGGTCGTCTTGTCGGGTGAGGAGTAGAACGTGAGGTCTTATCCGGCTTCGCAGCAGATTCCCTGGCTCAGTGATCAATACGCCGCGGCTTTGGCAGCGTGGGAGCGAAACCCCACCGATAGGGTTCGCCGGCTGGAGATGGGCATGATCGCCGTGGTCATGCACAGCCTGAACACCCGAGAGAAATGCTGGGTTGTCGACAAGCAGATGTCCTGGCCGAGCCCGACGACCTTGACCCGACGCCAAATCGACGCCGTCTGTAGCAGACAGTGGGGGAGATGTGCCCCCGATCCAATGCCGCTGCGACCCGATCCGCCGGCACCGCGGGCTGAGCCGCCCACGCCGCTCAAACCCAGCATGGCACCACGCGAGGGAAGCGGCGATGCTGAAAACCGGCGCCTCCGTCCAACCCGGGAGAAATGGCTGATGCGCAATTGGCGCGACATGGACCGCGCAGAAGTCGAGGCTATTGCCAGCGGTAGAACAACCGGCGGCCGGCTAGATGTCGGGGAACTCGGCAGCGCCAGAGCGGAATTGGTACGGCGAGACCAGGAATACGCCGAGCAGCAGGAAAACATCCGTCAAGAATTTGAACGGGAGGTGGAGAGAAGTCGCACCGAGCGTGAGCACAGCCGACAGGAATTCGACGCGGCACTCGCCCGCGAAAACCGCGAAGCCGCAAAACAAGCGGTCACGCTACAGGCCGAGGCGATACGGGAGGCCGCAGAACGGCAAATACGGATCGGCAGGTCAGCTATGTGGGCTGCCGTCGCCTCGGCACTTGCCGCGATGTTTGCTGTCGCTATTACGATTATACATGCTCTCAAATAGATCCTCCGCCCATCAAACTGCGGCGTCCCAACGACCCGCGGGAATGCCGCGGCGGCCGGCGAGCCGCGCATAATGTGATCTGGTTCACAGACCTAGGGGCAATCCGGCGTTAAGGATGCACCTCGCGATACTCACCACGTCAGAACTCCAATGCCATTCCCTGAGGCGCCCGAAGCGCGGGCACGTCGATATCGGACCACAGCCGCAAAGTTGCGCCGACAGGTTGACGCCGTCGATCCCAGTCTGGAGCGGGCGGACCTGCTGGATATCGCGGCCCAATACGATCGCATCGCCGAGCGGCTCCTCCGCGCCCAAGGAGATCCGGGCGTATCTCGCTCCCGCGGCGGCGAATGACGCCCTCGCCTCGCCGT
>JAFAHP010000260.1 GCA_019237175.1 Alphaproteobacteria bacterium | reverse complement strand
TGCTTTCAGGTCCGCCGTCAGGCCGCGGCCGTCATCTCGCCGCACGATTATGGGTTCCTGCGCGAATACTGCCCGGGCGGACGTTACACGGCGATCGGCGATTCCGACGAGCTGCTGATGGTCGAGCTGCAGGCGCGCGATTCCGAGGCGGAGATGCTTGAACCGGCGCCGCGTTTCGCTTCAGCCTGCGAGGGCCTTGACTACCGCATTGCGAAAATCGTGGCCAATGCTGCCGAGTGGAGTACGGCCGAACACCGCCGCGCGTTTGACCAATCATTAATGTTTCACTCGACCAACCCGCCATCGGACGCTGCCGAGCAACTGGCCGAATTCGATCGGCAAATGGCTCGCATTGTCGAGCGGCTGCCGCCGCCGCTGCCGGCGGTTCGTCATTATCAGTGGCTGCCGGCAGTGCATCTTTATCGCGCCGCTTTGTCTGCGGATGGGGCGGCCGACTATCCCGATCTGATCAAAGCCGACGCCAACCGGATAATTGTGAGGCTATTTGAAATCGATACGCTGTTAGCAACCAGCCTCAGGCCGCAATGGGTGCCAACCTCGCCACCCGATCGCCCGGACATCCTTGCTGAAACTCTGGCCGGGACATCTGCCGTCATCACATTGGACGGGCTGGTCAATGAAGTCTGGGAGTTGGCTCCGGCGGCGCGAATCTTCCCGGTCGCGATCGAAGAACTCCACAGTCCGGACCGGGAAATGACATGCGTCTTGCCGGCCGAGGAGTATGCGCCGGGGTGCCGATTATGCATCTATCTCCTGATCGCCTCGCTCCCCCATTGGCATAAGCTGCGCGACATCTGCGATGCTGCGTTGGCGGCGGGCGGGCAGGTGCGGATGGTGTTCCGTGACCAGGACTGGGCGCGGGTTGATCTGCGGCAGCAGGCAGATGCCTGGATGTTGTCGCAGCTCGATCTCAATTTCGCAGCCGAGCGATATACGGCATCGATCGCGCTGATCCCGGCCGAAGGGGCCGGCGAACGCCGATCGGAGCCGGCATCGTCGCCGCCGCCAACCATCTGTCACGGGTTCATCGTCGACATCGAGCGCTTACGGAATGATCCGATCAAATCGGAGCGCTTTTCCTCAGCCCCCACCCTCCCCTCCCCCGCAAGCGGGGGAGGGTTACGGAGGGGGGAAGCGGCGGTAGAGAGCGGGGATTTGACCGCTGTCATTCCGGCGCACAATCGCGTCGGCCCGTGCATTGCGCTGGTGCGGTTTCTGCGCGCGTGCGGATTTGAACATCGCCTCGTGGTCGCCGATTCGAGCACGCCGGAACGCGCGGTGGCACTGCGCGCCGGGCTGTCGCGATTGGCCGAATATCAGTCCTTCGACGATCGTCAGCGGCAATATCCGAAATTGGCTCAGATCGCACGCGCGGTCGAGACTCCTTACGTCGTGCTGTTGCCCGATGACGACATCCTGTTTCCGCACGCGATCGAGGCGGCACTCTCCCATCTGAAACAACACCCGACACATGTCGCAGCCCATGGCTACAGTTTGCGTTTTGGATTGGAACATGGCGATTTTGACATCTATCAGGTCGAACATTTTATCCCGACGATTGACGATGCCGACCCGATGTGGCGATACGCTTATCTTATGCAGCGTTATCAGCCGCACATCTGGGCCGTGTTCCGCACCGAGGTCTACGCAGAGGCGATGGCGGCCGCGGCGAGGATGCCCGGCACGCTATTTCAGGAATTGATGTTTCAGATCGTTTCCATTCTCAAGGGACCGGTAGCCCGGCTACCGCTGATCTATGCAATGCGCGGAATGGAGGTGTCCCAGGTCGCGTACAGCGAGGCCGATCCGTTTCAGTGGCTGCTCAACAATGCCGAATCCTTTTTTCAGAGCTATGGCAGATTTCGCACAGCGCTCGCCCATTACATCGATCAAAATCAGATCGGACCGAGCCCCCACCCTCCCCCCGGAACGCCCGCCTCGGCGGGCGGCTGTCCGGGGGCTCCCCTGCAATCCCTGGGTCACCCCCGGGCTCGACCGCGAAGGCCCGTCGCGAGTGTAACCCGGGGGCGGGGAGGAGAGGGAAGCGGAGGGGGTGGACCGCTTCCCGTTGAACCGCGGCTTTCGATGGCCGAGTCCGAAGCTTCGCTGGAACAGCTCCTTGACTTGGTCAATGCGAGTTATTTGGCGCGATGTCTCGAATTGGGGAAAATCAACCACACCGTCGAGCATCTTCTAGGCCGAATTCGCGAACCGGTCAGGTTTCCAGGACCGTGGGCGGGCTGGAGCGAGCCCCGGCCGGAGGATCTGGTGCGTCGCTCCGCAAGCCTCGATCGCCGGTATGTCTGGCGAAAAGCGGTGCTCGAGGCAGAGCCCAAAGACGAGATTATGATTACGCTCGACGAGATCGCGCGCGTCGAAGCCGAACTCGACAGCTATTTGTTGGACGGATGAGGAG
>JAFAHP010000150.1 GCA_019237175.1 Alphaproteobacteria bacterium | reverse complement strand
CGATCGCGCCCTGGCGCTCAACCCGAACGCGGCTCACGCCTGGCTGGCCAGAGGGATTATCCACGCGACGCGCAATCAGCCCGAGGCGGCGATCGAGGCCATCGGGCGGGCGCGCCGCTTGAGCCCGTTTGATCCGTTGGCCTTCGTTAACGCCCTTAATATCACTATCGCTCATTTCGCCGCGCGGCGCTTCGAACAGGCGATCGAGTGGGCCGACCGCACTTTGCACGACCAGCCGCGCACGGTCTCAGCGATACGGGTCAAAGTCGCCGCGTTGGCGCATCTCAGCCGGCTCGACGAGGCGCGCGCCGAACTCAGTCGAATGCTTGCCATCTACCCCAACCTGACGATCGCCAGCTTTCGCGCGTACGCTCACTTTATGGCACCGGAAGTTCTCGAACTCTTCATCACCGGCCTGCGCTTGGCCGGCCTACCGGAATGAGCGAAGAACGGGTCGAGCGACGATTGGCGGCGATACTGGCGGCCGACGTCACCGGCCATTCCCGGCTGATGGGCGAGGACGAAGAGGGCACCCTCGCGGCATTGCGTGCGGTTCGTCGTGTACTGGTCGATCCCAAAATCGCCGAGCATCGGGGTCGCATCGCCAAAACGACCGGCGATGGCCCTCGCCGAGTTCGCCAGCGTCGTCGACGCGGTGCGCTGCGCGGTCGAGGTGCAGCGCGAGATGATCGCCCGCGACGCCGAAATACCGGACCAGCGCCGCATCGAATTTCGCATGGGCATCAATGTCGGTGACATCATCATCGAGGATGGCGACATGTTCGGCGACGGCGTCAACATTGCAGCCCGGCTCGAAGCGCTCGCCGAGCCCGGCGGGATATGCCTCAGTGCCGTAGCGCACGAGCAGGTGCGCGACCGGCTCGACCTCGCCTTCGACGATCTCGACGAGCAGCAGGTCAAGAATATCGCGCGGCCGGTGCGGGTGTACCGCATCCCGATCACCCTCACCCTTCCCACGCCGGAGCCTGTCCTCGCGCCGCGCAAAGCGCGGACCCGGGGGGCGCGGGGCGGTTGTCGCGTCGATCAGCTGGCCAGCGATGCGCACCCGGTTGCCCGCCTTGGGTAGGCTGCCCAACTCGCGCCCAACCCGACTCAGAACCGGAGATCTGCCCTTGTAGCCAAAGCTCGAATTGCGCGCGATCACGAACAGCCACGGCAGCCGCGCGATCGCCGTGATGATCTCCTCGACCATGCCGTCGACGAAGTACTCCTGCTCGGCATCGGCGGTCAGGTTCTGAAACAGCAACACCGCCAATGACAGCTTGTCGGGCAGGCTCAATGCCGGCTTGCCCTCACCCACCGCGTCGCTGACGCGCCGCGGTTCCCCCTCTCCCGCATTGCGGGAGAGGGAAGGGGCCGCTGGACGCGACGTGATCCTGCAGCTCGAAAATTTCGTCAAGCGCGCCATCGAAGCGGTCGGCCCAAATATGCGCGCCGATGCGATACCATCGTCGGCTCCCGCTTCGGATCGTAGTGCTCCCGACCATCAAGGCCAGATTAAGGCGCTTTGTAAGTAGGAGCGGGAGCCGCATCCTCCTCCCTCCCCTCCCCCGCCTGCGGAGGAGGGTTAGGGTGGGGGCGGCTCCTCTCCTGCCCGGATAAGGTCCGACAGCTTCAGACGCTGCTGCCCTGCATTATCGAAATTCTCGGGGTCGAGCCAGCGCTCGAATGCGGCTTTCAGCGCCAGCCACTCGCTGTCCAGGATCGAGAACCAGCAGGTGTCGCGGTTGCGGCCCTTGTAGACGGTGGCCTGGCGAAACAGGCCCTCGTCACGGAAGCCCAGACGCTGCGCTGCGGCGCGCGAGGGCGCGTTGAGCGCGTCGCATTTCCATTCATAGCGGCGATATCCCAGCTCGTCGAAGACGCGGCGCATCAGCAGATACATCGCCTCGGTGGCAGCGGGTGTGCGCTGCAATGGGGGCGCGTAATTGATGCCGCCGACCTCGATGACACCGGCCATTGGGTCGATGCGCATCAGGCTTGCCACACCGGCGGCACGCCCTCTGCCGCGTTGGATGACGACGTGACGAAGCGGGTCGTCACCGGCGCTGTCGCGCACCAGCCAGTCTCGATAATCCTCAAAGCGGTTGAACGGACCGTACGGCAGATAGGTCCAGTTGCGCCCTTCTTCGTCCAGCTGATAGGCGGCGTAGAGTTCGGCGGCGTGGAGCGCCGGGTCAACCGGTTCGACAATGCAGTGGCGCCCGACCATTGCGGTGCGCGGCGGCCGCGGCCGGGGCGACCAGTGCGGCAGCGGAAAACCGATCGGCTGCCCCAGGTGATTGAAATGTTCGGCCATCGCTGTCTCTCCGACCTAATCGTCATTCCGCAAAAGGCGCAGGGCTGCCCAGGCAACCGAAATCGGTTCTGCGCGTGCTGTATTGTGTAATCGCAGGTTCACGAAAATAGTCCCTCTCCGCCCTTCAGGGGGGAGAGGATAAAAAAGCTGACGCGTGGGCGACGACCTTATGCTCATTGAGCTCGGCCCTTAGACGGTGATCGTGCCTTCGAGATAGAGGACGGCATGGCCGGCGAGCGTGACGCGGTCACCGCGCAAGGTGCAGTGCAAATCGCCGCCGCGCGCTGACACCTGCCGCGCAGTGAGTTCGTTCTTGCCGAGCCGTTTTGCCCAATAGGGCGTCAGCACGCAATGAGCCGATCCCGTCACCGGATCCTCGTCGACGCCGTGGTTGGGCGCGAAGTAGCGTGACACAAAGTCGGTCCCGTCACGACCGGGTGCCGTGACGATCGCGTTGGCGCCCGGCACTCGGCGCATGGCGGCGAAATCCGGCTCGAGCGCCGCCACGTCCTCAACGCGCTGATAGACGGCCAGAGTGCGGCCGCGCGCCACAAGGCTCTCCGCCGGTGGCTTGCCGAGGGCGGAGATGATCCGTGGGTCGGCAGGTCCTCCCTCCGGCGGCCAGGCCGGGAAATCCATCGCCAGCAGGTCACGGTCGCGTGTCACTTCCAGCGGCCCGGCCTTGAGCGTGTCGAATCTGACCGAGCGCTGCTCGGGCCTGAGGATGTGGGTCACGACATAGCCCGAAGCGAGTGTGGCGTGCCCGCAGAGCTCGACCTCGACCGTCGGCGTGAACCAGCGCAGGAGGTAGCCGACACCTTGCGCGACAAAGAAGGCGGTCTCGGCGAGATTGTTCTCGGCGGCGATGGCCTGCATCGTCACATCGGGCAGCCATTCCGCGAGCGGGCACACCGCCGCCGGATTGCCGCCGAACAATCGGCTCGTAAAGGCGTCGACCTGGTAAAGCGGAATGCGCATGACGGTCCCCGGGGGGTTATGGGTTACACCGCATCTGATGCCCGCAGGATGACAGCAAAGAAAGGAAAAACATGAAGGCTGCAATCATGGTCCCGGGTGCGGACGGCGGCACGTGGGATGTCCGCGATGTGCAAAGACCCGTGGTCATGCCCGGTCATGTGCTGATCCGGGTTCACGCCTCGTCGTTGAACCGCGCGGAATTCCGTCGCCTCCACACGCTCCGCACTCGACCCGGCCAGCCAGCGCCTGAGACGCGGACGGGCGGCGGCGACGCCGCGGGTGAGGTGGTCGAGACAGGCGCCGGCGTCAGTGGGATCAAGCCCGGCGACCGGGTGATGGGCCGCTGCGCCGGCGGCTTTGCCGAATACGCGTTGCTCGATGCCCGCGAGGTCATGTCCGCGCCCGAGCGGCTGTCGTGGGAAGAGGCGGCCTGCATTCCGATCGTCTTTGTCGTCGTGCACGATGCGCTGTTTGTCAGCGGCCAGCTGAGCGCTGGTGAAACCCTGCTGGTGACGGCTGCACCCTCGGGAGTTGGGGTCGCAGCACTCCTGCTGGGGAAGTATCTGGGCGCCAAGGTGATCGGCACCTCTCGCTCAGCAGAGAAACTAGAACGGTTGAAGGCGCACGGGCTCGATGTTGGCGTCGTCACCGGCGCGGAGGGGTTCGCCGAGGCCGTATCGCGCGTCATCGGCGAGCGGGGCGTTGACATGGTGGTCGATAACATTGGCGCCGACGTCCTCGAACCTTGCTTGAAAGCGCTCGCGGTGGGCGGCCGGTTTGTGACGATCGGCCGGATGAGCGGCGCGACCAAAGCCGAGTTCGATGTCGATCTCTTGGCCGAGCGGCGCCTCCACCTTTATGGCGTCAGCAACAGGTTGCGCACGCCCGCACAACGCGCCGAATCAGCGAAGCGATTTGTCGCCGACCTGATGCCGGCATTCAGCGACGGCAGAATACGCCCGGTCATCGATCGCTGCTTTCCGCTCGACGACATCGCCGCCGCGGGAGCCTATCTGGAGGCCGACCGGCATGTCGGCAAGGTCGTGATTCAGACCTGAACAACCCCCGGAGACGAATTCCGCTGCAACTCCGCTGTTCGGCCAAATAATTCCCCTGATCGGCCGCCAAAATTCCGCTGTTCGGCGGCGTAGCGGAATTTCGCATTTATACCTATGGAATCAACCACTTGGAAGGTCGCATTTGGCCTGCGATGGGCCTGAACAGGCGTTTTTTGCTGTTTTTCCCCGTCGAACAGGGGAATCCGGCGCTTCCAGCAAGGACGGGCGGTACTCTTGCCGGGCACGCGTTTTGGGGTTAACCGGTGAGTCATGGCTGCCAGTCTCGTGCAGGGCGCGGTCTTCACCGTGATGGTGGTGCGGGCAGGCATGTTGCGCGATCCCGCGTTCGAAGCTGAGCTAGCCCAACAGATCGAGCGCAGCCCGCGGTTTTTCCGCAATGCGCCCGTCGTGCTCGATCTGAAAGAAGCAGCCGAGTTCACGCACGAGGCAGAGTTTACCGACGCGAAGGAGATGCTGCGCCGTCGTACGTTGACCTTGATCGGCGTTCAGAATGCGCAACCCGCTCAGCTCGAAATCGCTGCCGCCGTGGGGCTCGCGAGCTTTGCCCCAAATGCGCCGCAGCCCAGCCGCCGACCGCCGCGCGAGCCCTCGACCGCGACAGCTCCCGTTCTTGCGGCCACGGCGAAGACCCGGTTGGTGACGCAGCCGGTGCGGTCGGGAACCCAGATCTACGCGCGCGGCGCCGATCTTATCGTAACTGCCGCGGTCAGCCCGGGGGCGGAAATCATGGCCGACGGGAACATCCATGTTTACGGCGCGCTGAGAGGCCGCGCCTTGGCCGGGGCCGCCGGCGATGTTGACGCGCGAATCTTTTGCAGCCGGTTCGAGGCGGAGCTTGCCCAGCAAATCGAGCGCAGTCCGAGGTTCTTTCTGAACGCCCCCGTGGTGCTCGACCTCAAGGACGCAGC
>JAFAHP010000051.1 GCA_019237175.1 Alphaproteobacteria bacterium | reverse complement strand
CGGTGAACATCGATGTCGGGAACCCGATCGCTTTCAGAATGATCCCCGAATAGAAGTCGACGTTCGGATACAATCGCCGCGTAATAAAATATTCGTCGTTCAGCGAAATCTTTTCCAGCTCCATCGCCAGGTCGAGCGTCGGATCGTCCTTGATCCCTAGCTCGGCGAGCACCTCATGACAACTGTCGCGCAACACGCGGGCGCGGGGGTCGTAGTTTTTGTAGACGCGATGACCAAAGCCATACTGGATTTCGTGTAGGTGTTCGTCTTTGCTTTTCACATGGCTGAGAAAGTCGCGAATGTTCTTTTTGTCACCGATACGGGCGAGCATCTTCAAAACCGCTTCATTGGCGCCGCCATGTGCGGGACCCCATAGCGAAGCGATTCCGGCGGCGATGCAGGCGAAGGGGTTGGCGCCGCTCGATGCGGCGTTGCGCACCGTTGCGGTCGAGGCATTCTGTTCGTGATCCTGGTGCAGAATGAAGACACGATCGAGTGCCCGAGCCACGACCGGGTTTATTTTGTACTCTTCGCACGGCACCGCAAACGTCATGTGCAAGAAATTCTCTGTGTATCCCAGAGAATTCTGTGGATACATAAAAGGCTGTCCGTGCGAATATTTGTAGGCCATTGCCGCGATCGTCGGCATCTTGGCTATGAGCCGGTAAGATGCGACCATCCTTTGATAGGGATCATGGATATCCGTCGAATCGTGATAGAATGCCGACAATGCACCGACCACCCCGCACATCACGGCCATCGGATGAGCGTCGCGGCGAAAGCCGTGGAAAAAGCTGCTCAATTGCTCATGCACCATGGTGTGGTGCGTGATGTCATAGACGAACTGCGCCTTTTCCTTTGCGGTTGGCAGTTCGCCGTTCAGCAACAGGTAGGCGACTTCGAGGAAGTCGCTGTGCTCGGCCAATTCCCGGATCGGGTAGCCGCGGTACATCAAAATGCCTTCGTCACCATCGATATAAGTGATGCTCGACCGGCAGGCGGCGGTCGCCATAAATCCGGGATCGTAGGTAAAGCAGCCGGTCTCTGCATAGAGCTTGCGAATGTCGATGACACGCGGCCCGATCGTCCCGTGGAAGACGGGGAGTTCAACCGATTTGCCGGTTTCGTTGTCCGTAAGGGTCATTGTTCCGGCTGAGAGATTGTTCCCGTCCATTGCTGCACCTCGTCGCCACGACCGCGGGCCATTCCCGTGCCTCGATCAGAAAATAATCTCCGCGGGGCGGCTTGGCAAACCTTCGCAAGTGCGAAATGACGGCGCGCTCAGCCGCTTCCGCGCGCGGCGTCCGCGATCCGTCCCAAGCTCTCTTCTCTGCCCAGCACCTCCAGTACAAAAAAGATGCCCGGCGAGGCAGCCGAGCCGGTAAGCGCGGCGCGCAGCGGCTGCGCGATCGCGCCGAGCGGCACATCGTTTTCGGCCGCAAAGACGCGCACTCGTTCTTCAAGTGCTGACGCGCGCCACTCGGTGCTCTCGAGTGCATGGCCGAGCGCCGCCAATCGCCGGCGCACCTCCGGCGTCAGCAGATTTGCCGCTTTCGGGTCAGGGGCGATCGGACGCTCGGCGATCAAAAAGCGCGCATTGGCGGCCAGCTCGACCACCGTTTTCGGCCGCAGCTTGAGTTCGGGCATCGCCCGGCCGAGCCGATCGCGCTCGGCGAGGTCGAGCCGGCGGCCCAGGCTCTTTTCCAGCTCCATGGCAGTCAGCGCCACCAGCTGGTTCTCATCGGCACTGCGGATGTAATGGCCGTTCAAATTACCGAGCTTGGCAAAATCAAAGCGAGCGGGAGCGCGGCCAATCGCATCGAGATCGAACCAGCGGATCGCCTCTTCGGTCGAAATGATCTCGTCGTCACCGTGGCTCCAGCCGAGCCGTAAGAGGTAATTGCGCAGCGCCTCCGGCAGATAGCCCATGTCGCGGTAGGCATCGACGCCGAGGGCGCCGTGCCGCTTCGACAGTTTGGCGCCGTCGGGTCCGTGGATCAGCGGCAGGTGGGCGAATTCCGGGACCGGCCAGTCGAGCGCCTGATAGA
>JAFAHP010000043.1 GCA_019237175.1 Alphaproteobacteria bacterium | reverse complement strand
GCCCAAGCCAACACACCGTGCGCACCATCTCGGAACTCGACCACATTCGCAGATGCAGCAGGGTGCCAGCGCTCGCGAACGCGCCCGGCCACATATCCGCCGAGACCAAAACTGGCGAGCGCCGTCAACAGCAAATAGATACCGGAGCCGACTGCGAGCGCCGGCGAGGCGTCTCGCCAGGTTGGCGACGACGGCACAATCGCCTACTGCCACGCCAATCGTTTGGGACACGACACGAAAGCGGGGTCCAGAGCCTGCCCGTGGCATGAACAGGGGGCAACCGCTGCGGCCTTGCCGCCCTGGATTCCCACTTTCGTGGGAATGACGAATAAGCTTTTGATGTCACGAGATTCATTTCCAGTTGCGCTCTAAGGGACAACGCAACGAGTGACAGCCGCCAGAACCGGAACCGTCAGCCGCTGGGTGCGCGGACCGAGGCCGAGCGGCTTCAGCAACATGCGGGCGGTCATCCGAGCCGGGAAATGGGGGCGCATCAGCGCGCGGCATTGGCGATGCACGCGCCGATAGCTGCGGCTGTCGAGCGGCGCGCCGGGCCGGTACGCGGCGTGCACATGTTTTAGAACAATCAGCCGGTCCTCGCCGCCGGTCATCCGCACACGCCGCCACAGGGCCGGCGCCACCGCCGCTCGTCCGGAGCATTCGATCTCCCGATATTTGCGGAAGAACCGATAAAAGTGTTTGTAATGGCGGATTTCGTCCTCGGCGATCCGTCGCGTCAACAACGCCAGCACCGGATCGGGGCTGGCCCGCGATAGGCAGGTGTAAAAGCTTGCCGTGCCGGTTTCGACGACGCAGCGCGACGCCATCTCCAGCCCGCGCTCTTCTTCGAGCGCCTCGTCGCAAAACGGCCGGAACTCTTCGACAAAAGCCTCGCGCACCTCAGCCCACGGGAAATCGGGCCAAGCCGTCTCGACATAGCGGCGAAGGCCTCGTCCATGCTGCAACTCCTCCGGCAGCCAGAAATCCCTCAGCCAAGAGGCAATCTCGTCGTCGTCTGCAAAGTATTCGATCAGGTTGGCTGTATAAAGATCGGTCGCGCTCTCCATCAGCGACGCCGCTGCGAGCATGTAGAACAGCGCCTCGTGGCCCGCCACCAGATCGCGGCGAACCGCGTCCCAGGGAATATCATCGAGCGCCCAATGCCGCTTTGCCGGCCGCAGCTCGGCCGGAATATTTGCAGCTGTTACGGCAGGGATAGCTGGCTCCATGTCGATCGCCGCCCGGTGCGGCCTTTTAGAACGTAAACATCGCGTTTGCGGGCCCGAGACCGAGCAAAACCTGGCCGACCGTTTCGAAATGCGCTTGGCGGCCCTGATATTGCTGGACAACGGTGTGAATGTCGCGGAACCGGCGCTCGAACGGGTTCTCCTCGAAAATCGCGGTGGCCCCGGCGGCGTGGTAAAGGGCGTCAACCGCGTCGCGCGCTTGGTGGATGGCCCAGGTCGAGGCCAGCCGGATCGTCGTATGGTGGTCGAGGCCGAGCCGCCCCGACCGCTGTGCCTCGCGCCAGATCTCGTCCAGCGAACGCAATAGGAAGGCGCGCGCTGCACCGGTCCGCGCCGCCGACTGGGCGACCTGAGCCTGGATAACATTGTTGTCGCGCAGGGTGCGCTTGGCACCACGCGGGATCTTGTCGCGCGCCAGTTCGACAAATGCGTCGAACACGCCCTGGGCAATACCCAGGGCCACACCCGCGAACCCCGCCGAATATAGATTGCTGCTGCTGAAGGCGTAGAGCAGTCCTGTCTCATACCGCTTCGTGTCGGCGCCGCGCTCGACTGTGTAGTCTTCCGGGACGAAGAGGTCGCTAACCGTATAGGTGTCGCTGCCGGTGCCGCGCAAACCGACCACCTGCCATGTGTCGGCCATTGCGGCACTCGATTTTGGAAACAGCAGAGTGCGGAACACCGGGCTGCCGTCGGGCCGCAATTGCGGCGTACCGTTCGCGGCGAACACCGCGACATGAGCGCCAAGCCAGGTTGCGTGATGGCTGCCGCTGGCAAAACTCCAGGTTCCGGTCAGGCTGTAGCCGCCGGGGGTGATCCGCGCCTCACCC
>JAFAHP010000027.1 GCA_019237175.1 Alphaproteobacteria bacterium | reverse complement strand
ATCTCGACGCCACGCCCAATGTCGCCGATCTGATCGCCCTTCTCGTTGCGCTGATCCCGACCACCATTGGCGCGTTGCTCTCGGCAATCGGCATTGCCGGCATCGATCGCACCGTGCGTTTCAACGTACTCGCAATGTCGGGGAAGGCGGTCGAGGCGGCCGGTGACGTGCACACCTTGATCCTCGACAAGACCGGCACGATCACGCTCGGCAATCGCCAAGCGACCGAGTTCATTCCGCTTGCGATCACGAGCGCAAGAGCGCTGGTCGAGGCGGCCTATCTGGCTTCCTGCTTTGACGTCGCCAAATAGTTTGCGATCCAGCCCGCGATGTTCATGGTGGCATTGCCCGGGGGCGGAGAGGGAAGGATACGCCTCGCCAGCCAGCATCATCGTCAGCCGATCCCGCCGGTATAGGTTTCGAGCAGCCGCCAGGCCTCGAGTCCGGCCTTCTCCCGCCAACTGGAGTATAACGGGCCGAGGCGGGCGCGGAAGCTCTCGATGTCGGCGGTCACGACGTTCATGCCTCGTCGCGACAGTTCCGCCGCGCCGTCAGCATTGATTGCCTCGGTATCCTGGCGCTGCAACAATGCGAATTTCTCAGCGTTGCGCTCGACCACCGGTTTGATCTCGGCGGGGAGTGCCGCCCAGGCGGCGGCATTGGCGAGCAACGTGAACCCCGACCACCAATGGCGCGTCAAGCTCAAATGGCTTTGCACCTCATAGAGCTTTAGCGACAGCACGACGCCAAGCGGGTCGCTTTGACCGTCAAAGCGGCGTTGCTTGAGCGCTTCGTACATCTGATTGAACGGGACATAGCCGGCCTCGGCGCCAAACGCGGCAAAGAAGTCGCGCGCGATCTCGCCTCCCGGGCTGCGGATCTTGACCCCGGCGAGGTCGGCCGCGGTCCGGATCGGCCGCTCGGCGGTCGTCAGGTGATGAAACCCGTTTTGCCAAGCGTGACGAAAGGCGTGGATCCCGTGCTGAGCCAGCTCGTCACGGATGCGGTCGCCGAGCGCGCCGTCGAGCGCCGCGAACATGGCTTTCGAGTCCGCGAATGCGAACGGCAATAAAGGCAGGGCGCTGGTCGGCGCCAGTTCGCCCAGGGTGGCACCCGCGACAAAAAATTCGAGCTCACCGCTGCGCATGTCGGCGAGCATTTTCGGGTCGGGCCCGAGCCGGCTCTCCGGGAACACTTCGAGGCGGAAGGCGCCGTCGGTCTCCTCGCCGATCGCGTCAGCCATCTCACTCAGGCGACGCTGCGTCGGGCTGCCGACCGGCTGGTTCAGTCCGAGCCGATAATGAAACGAAGGCGTCCGAGTGGTCTGCATCGGGGGATCATATTCGACCGCAGAGGCGGCGCAAACCTTGTGCGGGGCACCCCGGGCTTCACCGAGATCCGCGGTCGCGATGACCCTGAAGTTCCCCTCGGGCGGCGTTCGTTTCGCGACCTTGGCGACAGTCAGTCCGCTGACGCGCCCACGCCCATATAGTGGGTAAGCGGGTTTCTCCTATTCCGGGAATGGTGCTAAGCTAATTGGCCTTAATCCCGCGAATAATCGGTTGGGGAGGATCGCCAATGTCGCGCCATCGGCCGCCCGCCGCGGGGCGAAGCGGTGAGCCGTGGGACCGAGGTGCAGAGGGCCCGGCTCGTAGCATCGGTTTCGAAAGAATTTCTGCGGTTGTTTTATGAGCGCCGATACCGCCGCCTCCGCGGTCGGTTTTGTTACCGTCCTGGGCGGTACCTCCGCTATTTGGCCGGATGATTTGTGGGCGGGATCGGTCGGTTGGGTGGATGCGATCCTGCGCTCGTATTACGGGATCTACGAATTTACCGATGATCCCGACTGCGTCTTACGGATCGCGCTGGACGAGGCGCGCAGCCCGGCATCGCTCTCCGACGGCACCCGCATCGTGGTCGGTGAACCGGTGGGCACACTGCATTTCTGGAACGAGCACCTCCCACGTTATTCCGAAAAAGGTCCAGACCTCGGCTGGGCATGTTTGTTTCGAGACCGGGTGATTTATTCGCTCGGTAAATTTTCGGAATACATCGAGCACGACACAGCTTGGCGCGAAGTGCGGGCTATCCGAGCCGACACCGCGTGGCCGGCTCGACTTGGCGCACCGCAAATCGCACGGGTGTTTCAGCGCTATGGCTTCGAGCGGACTCCGACGGATC
>JAFAHP010000009.1 GCA_019237175.1 Alphaproteobacteria bacterium | reverse complement strand
CGGTGAGCTTTGAGGCGAGCAGTACCAGAGCCACCTCGGGGTAAATTGCCGACTTCATGCCAAAGCTGCCGCCGATGTCGCCAGCGACGACGCGCACCCGACTCTCCGGCACCCGCAGAATACTCGACAGCTCGGCGCGGTAGGCGTGGGTGCGCTGCAGGGTCGTGTAGATCGTGTAGCGGCGCTCGGCGGCGTTGTAGTCGCCAATCGAGCCGCGCGGCTCCATCGTCGCGGCGGTCACCCGGTTGATGACGAATTTGCGCTTGACGATATGTGCGGCGCTGCCGAAGGCGGCGTCGGTCGCGGCCTTGTCGCCTTCGAGATAGACAAAAGAGATATTGTCCGGGGCCTCGTCCCAGACCAGCGGAGCGCCAGATTGTAACGCGTCCTCTGTCGAGACGATTGCGGGCAGAAGCTCGTATTCGACCTCGATCAGCTCCGCGGCGTCCGCCGCCTGGTGGCGGGTCTCGGCAGCGACAAAGGCGACATAGTCACCGACCCAGCGCACGCGATCCTTGACCAATGCCGGGTAGCGCGGTCGATAGGCGGGTGAGCCATCGCGCCAGCGGTTCCCTGCGGCCGAAGGCAGGTCGCGCCAACCCGAGGCCTCCCAATCGGCACCAGTCAGCACTGCGAGCACGCCGGGCGCGGCCCTGGCGGCCGTCACATCGATCGAGCGGATCCGCGCATGGGCATGCGGCGAGCGCAGCACATGGCCGAAGACCATGCGGGGCAAGACCATGTCGTCGACATAGTGGCCGCCGCCGCGCAACAGCCGCGGATCTTCGAAGCGCGATACCGGCTGACCCAATGCGAACTCGCCCATACCTGCCTCCGACCGGTTTGCTGGCCCACTGTTACCGGAACCGGTCGATAATAATAAATGCCTTTCAGCGTTCCGACCCGTCCAAACCGCCACAAGGTATACAATCATAAATTGAGTTTGTGATCGGCCGTTGCCGCATCTGCAGCAAATCTGCAGCAAAGGCTCTTCCATTAGTTGCAGGACGCGGCAAGGTGCCGGCGCCAAACCTGCGCGACCCCTCGGCATCTTTGGTGAAGCGCCGGCGCGCGTCGCGCGCGCGAGGCTGAAAGGGATCAGGACCAAGTAATTGGGATTCCTGGATTCCGCTTTCGCAAAGCAGCAGGGAGCAGGACGAATCAGGCCGATCGGCGACGATTTCCGTCATGGACGACGTTCCAGTGGCGCAATTTTGGGAGGTGAGTTCGCATTCTAAGTTCTTGATACGTTCTCGTCAAGGGTCTACTCCTGTTGTGGTTGCGCCGGGGAACCGATTGCCGTCTGGAGGGCAGCCGGGGTATTAAAATTGCCGCCCTGGATCGATCCCGGTTTGCAGGCACACTCAAGGCGTTATGACGACATGGCCGACCCTGAAGCCATCTATCACTGGCGTCGACTTGATGATCGGGTGACGACATCCGGTCAGCCGACCGAGTCACAACTGGCGGATATCCATGCGCTGGGTGTGCGTCATATCATCAACCTCGGGCTGCACACGCATGAGAAAGCTCTGCCGGACGAGGCGGCGAGCGCAAGCCGGCTCGGTATGACGTATATCCATATACCGGTCGATTTTCAGAACCCGACCGACCAGGATTTCGAGCAATTTCGTGCGGTCATGGAGCAGTTGAAAGAGGTGCCGGTACACGTCCATTGCATCGCGAACTACCGGGTCTCGGCCTTCTTCTACCGCTATCGCCGAGATGTGCTCGGAATGGATGAGGCAAAGGCGCGCGCCGAGATGGAGGAGATTTGGCACCCCGAGGGTGTGTGGGCGGCATTTGTCGGTAGTTAGGGCTGTCCGCGCCGCTGAAGGTCGCGGCGCCGATCGATCATCAAGACGGGAGGGCGGGCTAGAGCCGCTCCTCGGTCGTCGGATCGAATAGCGAAACTTGGCTGATATCGAGCGCGAGACGCACCTTGCCCGAGAGCCCTCGCGCACGCTGCGGCGGCAGGCGAGCCGAGATCCGCTGCGAGCCGTATTGGAACCAGGCGAGCGTGTCAGCGCCCATCGGCTCGATGAACAAAGACTCGGCTTCGATGACCGGCCCGCGCGTCTCGCGGCCGGCGAGAGAAACATGCTCCGGCCGGATGCCGAAGACGACCTTGCCGCCGTCGGCAACCGGGGCACAAAACGGATAGCCGTCGAGCGAGATCGCGTCGGTTTCGATCCGCACCGCCGGCGCCGATGCGCGGCCGAGCGAGCCGGACAGAAAATTCATCGCGGGCGAGCCGACAAAGCCGGCGACGAACAATGTCGCCGGTCGCTCGTAAAGCACATCCGGTGTCGCGTATTGCTCGATCCTGCCGGCCCGCATCACCGCGATGCGGGTGGCCAGTGTCATCGCCTCGATCTGGTCGTGCGTGACATAGATGATCGTGGCACCCAGGCTCTGGTGCAGGCGCTTCAGCTCGACCCGCATCTCGGTGCGCAACTTGGCATCGAGATTGGAGAGCGGCTCGTCGAGCAGAAACACTTTGGCCTGCTGCACCAGTGCGCGCCCGATCGCCACCCGCTGGCGCTGACCGCCGGAGAGCTGCGAGGGCTTGCGATCGAGCATCCCGCCGATCTGCAACAGCTCGGCAGCCCAAGCAACGCGCCGTTCGATCTCGGCCTTTGGCACCGAGCGCACGCGCAGTCCGAAGGACAGATTGCGGCACACCGTCATCGTCGGATAGAGAGCGTAGGACTGGAAAACCATCGCGATCCCGCGCTCGCTCGGCTCGCGTTTGGTCACGTCTACTCCGCCGATCTCGACGGTTCCCGTGTCGATGTCATCGAGCCCGGCGATCGCGCCGAGCAAACTCGACTTGCCGCAGCCCGAGGGGCCGAGCAACACGGCAAACTCGCCGGGCTCGACGACGAGGTCGATGCCGCGCAATGCCCGCACCGGGCCATAGGATTTCGCCAGCCCGCGGACGACGACCCCCGACATTGTCAGCCCTTGACCGCTCCAGCGGTGATCCCGCGCACAAAGAACCGCCCCGATGCGAAATAGACCAAGAGCGGCGGCAATGCCGTCAATAGAGCGGCCGCCATGTTGACATTATACTCGATCTCGCCGGTCGACGTTGTCGCAATGGCGTTGAGCTGGACCGTCATCGGCTGATTGTCACGGCCGGCGAAGATCAGGCCCAACAGGTAGTCGTTCCAGATCCCGGTGGTCTGCAGTATCGTGGCCACGATAAGGATGTTGACCGACATTGGCAGCATTACCCAACCGAAGATGCGCCAGAATCCCGCACCGTCGATCCGTGCGGCCTTGACCAGCTCGTCCGGCAGACCGGCGTAGAAATTACGGAACAGCAATGTCATGACCGGCAGGCCGAACAAGATATGGACGGCGATGATGCCGGGGAGCGAGCTGTAAATCCCGATCGTGCTGGTGATCCTGACCAGCGGGTAAAGGATGACCTGGTAGGGAATGAAGGCGCCGAGCAGCAATGCCAGCATGATCAGATCCGCACCCGGCACCCGCCAGTGCGACAACGCGTAGCCGTTCAGCGCGCCGACCATCACCGACAACGTCACGCTCGGGATCAGAATGCGCACCGAATTCCAGAACCCGACATGCACCCCGCCGCAATTGAGCCCGGTACAGGCGGCGTACCACGCCTTCCACCACGCGGCAAAATGC
>JAFAHP010000452.1 GCA_019237175.1 Alphaproteobacteria bacterium | reverse complement strand
TTCTCGACTGACAACAGCTCGCGCGCTTTCTCGGCAAAAGTCGGCCAGTCGGAGTGAGGATCAACGACGACCGGCTGAAGCTGACGGCCCATCACTCCGCCCTTGGCGTTCTGTTGGGCGATCAGCATCAGCATGACGTCTTTGAGGGGCGCCTCGCTGATCGCCATCGTACCGGAGAGCGAATGCAGGATGCCGATCTTGATCGGCCCAGTATCGGATGCTGCCGGAGCCGCCTTGGCCTGCGGGATCAAATCGGGGACCGCGCCGAGCCCGGCCGCGGACGCGGCCAAACCGGCGCCAAGCAGACCCAACTGACGACGATTGATGGCAAAGGTATCTGACGACATGAACCGCCTGCCTGATATGCTGCTGCTCCGCATGTCCTCGCATAGACAGAGCAAAAACGAGGCCAAGCTCGCGGCGGGTGAAGCCGTGGCGATACACCCGGTCTTTGATCCGGCCGTTGTGGCCGTTGCGGGGCCATTTCTTACTACTCGGCAACCCCCGCTGCGCCAGTCCCCGCCCGGCCTGCGGGAAGCGCCGGCGGGGCGGGGACGTTCAGGGATCGGCAGAGGCGTCGGTCGCGTCTCGGGGGTTGCCAGCGAAATCGGGGCAGGCTGTCCGATCGGATAGTATTCCAGATGATGCCGGCGTTCGAGGTCGTCGCCTAAAAAACGCCGGGATTTACTGCTCATCTTTTCAGCAATCTCTGCTGACGAATGCGTCAGTTGCGAGAGCCGTACCACTTCGCGCGTGGCGGACCGCAAACCACATCGCTATGCTGGGCCGAGGCTAACCGAGACCACTACGATGAGTGATATCGATGCCGTGCTTGCGGCCAATCTCGAATTCTATCGTGCGTTCGCGATGCGCGACATCGCCGCGATGAACGCGTTGTGGGCGCACCGTGCACCCGTCGCCTGCCTTCATCCCGGCTGGACGGCACTTACTGATCGCGACGCTGTAATGGCGAGTTGGAGCGGAATCTTGTCGAACCCGGGCGCCCCGCGCATCGCCTGCTTTGACGAGCGCGTTCTGCTGTTTGGCGATACGGCTCTCGTGCTGTGCGAAGAAGATCTCGAAGGAGGCACCCTCGCGGCCAGCAACTTTTTTGTCCGGGAGGACGGTGTGTGGCGGATCGCTCATCACCACGCCGGCCAGATCATCCGCCGCGCAGCCGAAAGCCGCCGTCCGTCGCGACTCAATTAGCCCGAGGGGGATCCGCTCGAAATCCCGCTGCCGCGAGAACGGGCAAAGGCGGCCTGAACTTCGTTGAGACGGGCCGCGGTTTGATTGTCGATGACCCCATCGATGCGCGCCGGACGAAAGCGTCGCTGGAAAGCCGTGATTGCCGGTGTCTCGGCCGCCAGGCAATAGCCGATCGTGGCAAGGTCGGCGAGCGCTTGCGTGTGGTCGACCGGGCCGCTTGACGGGACGGCACTCGGCTCCGGCCAGATGCCGATGCCGGCCCCTGCCAGTCGCGGCCAGTCGAAAAGCTCGCCGGGATCGGTTTTGCGTTCGGGTGCGATGTCGGCGTGACCGACAACCCGGTGGCCGGGGATCGGGTGACGCTGAAGAATTTCGCGGCACAGGCGCTCCACCGCCGCCATCTGAGCCTCGGCGAATGGGCGATACCCCCATTCATGGCCGGGATTGACGATCTCGACACCGATCGACACGGAATTGAGGTCGCGCTCACCCTCCCAGCACGACACGCCGGCGTGAAACGCCCGGCGGCTCTCGGGCACGAGGCGCCAGATGGTTCCATCCTCCTCGACGAGATAGTGGGCACTGACCCGCGCCGCGGGGTCGCACAGCCGATCCAGCGCCGCGGTGGCATCGCGCATTCCCGTGTAATGCAGCACCAGCATGTCGATCCGCGCTGGATCGCCGCGCGGCGCGTGGTTGGGCGAAGCACGCTCGCAGAATGTATTTGTATCCATGCGCCTCACCCAGCCGTCACAACCGAGGGATTGCTTATTCGGGCGATAAAGCTCATCGGATCCCGACTCCCGTGGCTAAGCTGGCGCAGCGGCCGATCCGATGGGTCGTCCGGCGGCTGGAAGGTATGTTATTATCCGCATTCTATCGTCAAAAAGAGAGCCGGAAGCGTCTTGGCGGGTGCCCGCGAGAGGGGGTTTGGTGGAGCGCTATGATGCAATCGTGATCGGCGGCGGGCTGGTTGGGTCCGCGATCGGTTACGGGCTGGCGCGCGCCGGGCTCACCACCGCGCTGCTTGACGAAGGTGATGTCGCGTTTCGCGCTTCGCGGGGAAATTTTGGTCTCGTCTGGGTGCAGAGCAAGGGCGAAGGGGCCCCGCATTACCAACGCTGGACCAGGGGCTCGGTCGATCAATGGGTGCCTCTGGCCGCCGAGTTGGCGGACAAGACCGGTATTGCGGTTGGATATCGGCGCGCCGGCGGGGTCCATCTGTGCCTCGGGGATGAGGAATTTGACCAGCGCCGTCAGCGGATGGAGCGGATGCGCCGGGAGGCCGGCAATTTCGGCTTTGAATACCGCATGCTCGATCAGCGCGAAGTGGCGGATCTGCTGCCGGGAACCGGTCCTGCGGTGACAGGGGCGTCGTGGACGCCGTATGACGGCCACGCCAATCCGCTTCGTCTGTTGCGGGCCCTCCACCGTGGTTTTGTGGATCACGGCGGCGGCTACATCCCGAATGCGCAGGTCGTTGACGCCGTACCTGCGCCCGGCGAGTTTCGGCTCGTCACGGCGGCGGGCGAGTTGCGCGCGTCAAAGGTCGTTCTCGCCGCCGGACTCGGCAACGCCGGTTTGGCGCCCCTGTTCGGATTGAATGCACCGGTCAGACCCCAGCGCGGCCAGATCCTCGTCACCGAACGCGCGCAGCAGCTGATGCCGATCCCAACCACGACCGTCCGCCAGACCGAAGAAGGCGGCATGATGCTCGGCGACAGCCAAGAGGATGTCGGCTTTGACACCAGCCAAAAGCCGGCGGTCATGCAGGCGATCGCCCGGCGGGCGGTGTTGTCGTTTCCGTGGCTGCGTGAGCTGCAAATTGTTCGGGCCTGGGCGGCATTGCGGGTGATGCCTCCGGATGGGTTGCCGATCTACGATCAGTCGCAACGTTTCCCCGGCGCTTTTACGGTGAATTGCCACAGCGGGGTGACCTTGGCCGGTGCGCATGCCAATGTGCTGGCACCCATGATTGCCGCGGGGACTCTCGACCCGTGGCTCGATCTGTTCTCGGGAAAGCGCTTTGATGTTTCAGCTGCGGCCTGAGGGTCGCCCCGCGAATGTCATCGTGGTTGTCGAAGGCCGCTTGGTGCGTGTCCCGGCCGGCGCTTCTGCCGCCGCGGCAATCCTTGCCGCCGGCTTGCACAGCATCCGCGAGACATCGGTCAAGGGTTCGGCGCGGGCGCCCTATTGCATGATGGGGGTCTGTCACGACTGTCTCGCCGACATCGACGGGGTCGCTAATCAGCGGAGCTGCATGATCGAGGCCCGCGCGGGAATGCAGATCCGCTGCCAAAACCGTGGGCGGCGACTGAACCCGGCCCCGCAATCGTCATGAGCACGGTCGACTTTGCCGTCGTCGGCGCGGGGCCGGCCGGGATGGCGGCGGCTACTCTCGCCGCACAGTTCAACCTCGAAACCCTGCTGATCGATGAACAGGACGCGCCCGGCGGGCAAATCTACCGCGCCGTCGAGCGCGCCCGCCCGGATTCTCCCCTCGGCGCGGACTTCCTTGCCGGCCGCACGCTGGTCGCAGCAATGCGGGCCAGCGGCATCGTTTACCGGCCGGCCACCACCTTATGGCACCTCGAGCCGGAGGGTAGACTGTACCTCGTCGCCGACGGCCGGGCCGACACGGTATCCGCCCGCCGGATCTTGCTGGCGACCGGGGCAATCGAACGCCCGGTCCCAATCCCAGGGTGGACATTGCCCGGGGTCATGACGGTCGGCGGCGCGCAAACTCTGCTCAAATCGGCGGACCTCACGCCTTCCGGCCGGGTTGTGTTGGCGGGACAGGGGCCGCTTTTGTACCTCCTGGCGATGCAGTTGACGCGTGCTGGAGCCCCGCCCACCGCGATACTCGATACCACGCCCTTGACAAATTACCGCCACGCGGTTGCGCCGCTGATACGGCGTTGGCCGGGCGGGAGGGCGCTGTTGAAAGGTCTTCGATGGATCCTCGCGACAAAGTGCGCCGGCATAAGGATCCGTCGCGCGGTGCGCGGTCTGCGCGCGATCGGGCGCAGCAGCTTGGAGCGGGTTGCCTGGCGGGACGGTGAAATCGCCGCCGACCATCTGCTGTTGCATGAAGGGCTCATCCCAAACATCCACGTCGGGCTCGCGTTACAGCTGCGCCACGAGTGGGACGAGGAGCAATTGTGCTGGCGGCCGGTGCTCGACCCTTGGGGACAAAGCAGCCTGCCCTGCATTGCGATCGCAGGAGACGGGGGCGCAATCCTCGGCGCCGAAGCGGCCTGCCTGTCGGGACAGCTCGCAGCGCTTGACGCCGCGATGCTGCTCGGGCGCCTCAACGAAGCGGAACGCGACCGTCGAGCGAAGCCGATCCGCGCACGGCTCGCGCGCGAGCATGCGCTTCACGCGTTTCTGGATCGTCTTTACCGCCCACCGCCTTCGGTGCTCGTCCCCGATGAAGACGAGACCATCGTCTGTCGCTGCGAAGAAGTTGCAGCCGCAGACATTCGCCAAGCCGCGCGCCTGGGCGCAGTGGGGCCCAACCAAGTCAAGGCGTTTACCCGCTGCGGAATGGGACCGTGTCAGGGAAGAATTTGCGGTCCGATCGTTGGCCCGGTGATCGCCGATACGCTTGGCCGACCAATCGGTGAGATCGGCACTTGGCGGGCTCGTGCCCCGTATAAACCGATCACCGTCGGCACCTTGGCCGAGTTAAGCCCCGCCGACTAAACGCGGGCCCTCAAGACGGCTGCGGCTGATCTGCGCTTCTATCAACAAGCGATCGGCGATCGAGTTAAGGAAGTTTTAGCGCAATACCGGCACCCTCCATAAATACGTGGCCGAGAGCGGTCGGGCAATCTGCGGGACTCGTCGGGTGTTTCAATCGGCAGCGCTTGCAAACGCATCCAAATAGCCGCGTCCCTGACGAGCGGGTCCGCCATGGTGCGGCGCTGCTCGCGACCGTCGTGACGAACCGAGACACGGTGATGACATAGGTTGATGGTGCCCACAAACCAAGTTGGGCGCGCTCACCAGGCACCAATTGCCGTCGCACTGAGCGCCCTATTCGCCGCTTGTTGCGGCGCTTACGCGTATGTGTGCCTCCAACCGGCGCGCGGGGAGTCGCTTTTCCGGAGCGACCTGGCCGGGCTGGCGATGTTTGCGGCGGCGGTCGCGGCGCTCGTAAATTCAGCAAGATGGCTTTTTGGGCGGCGCTTGTTGGCTGCCGCGTACAAGCGGCGCGATCAGGCACGACTGGCGCGCCAAAATGCGTTACTGCAGAATACGCTCGACAATATCGGGGAAGGTCTCAGCGTGTTTGACGCACACGGCCGATTGGCCGCGCGCAACGCGCGTTTTTGTGAGCTGTTGAACCTTCCGCAAGACCTGCCGGTCGGGACCCCTTTGGCCGACATCCTGATGTGCCAGGCGACCGACGGGGAGTTTGGCGATGTCGACCCTACCGCCGAGACCGCCCGGAGGCTTAAGCAGTTTCATCGCGAAGTACCAATCGTAAAGGAGCGGGTCACGCGCCGGGGTCTCATGCTGCAGATCCGGCGCAGCGCGATGCCAAACGGGGCAGTGATATCGGTCTATTCCGACATAACCGAGATCCGCGCCGCCGAACGCCGGTTGCTCGAGGCCCGCAGTCAAGCCGAGAGCGCCAACCATTCCAAAAGCGAATTTCTGGCCAATATGAGCCACGAGTTGCGCACGCCGCTCAATGCCATCATCGGTTTTACCGAGATCATCTCACATCAGCTGTTTGGACCTGTCGGTAACGACAAATATCTCGAATACATCAAAGACGTACACTCAAGCAGCCTGCATCTGCTGTCGATTATCAACGACGTGCTGGACATGTCGAAGATCGAGGCCGGCAAACTCGAATTGGCGAAGCAAGCTGTCGGATTGCAGGAGATCATGGGCGATGTTATCCGCATCGTCCATGAGCACGCCAGCAGCCGCGGTATCGAACTGATTTTTCAAGCCGCGAAGCAAGCCCTGGTTATCTGGGCAGATGAGCGCGCCATGAAGCAAATTTTCCTCAATCTCCTGTCCAACGCGATCAAGTTTTCACCAGAGCAGGAAGCGGTTGTAATTCGGCTCGACAGCGAACCATCCGGTGAGATCGTGATCGAGGTCGAGGACCACGGCATCGGCATGGATGAACAGGAGCAGGAAAAAGCCCTGCAGCCCTTCGGACAGGCGAAGCCGGCAACGACCCGGCATTATGGCGGCACCGGGCTCGGGCTGCCGATCACCAAAGGCCTTGTTGAAGCTCATGGCGGGACGCTAGCGATATCGAGCCGCGTCGGGAAAGGCACGATTGTGCGCGTTATTTTGCCGCCGCGTCTGATGCTGCCACCGGCCGATACCGAGACTCTTCAGCGAGCCGAGGTGTTTGATGCCAGCGCCGCGATATCGTTGGCCCTCGTCAAACCCTCTTAAGAATGCGGCTGGTGCGAATTGTCTTTGCAGTCGCCGCCGACATCGTCGCTTCTGTGACGAACGACTCGAAAGAGCAGCACCGCTGGGATCATCGCCAGCGCAACGATCGCTAGAACCTCGAAGCAATCCCCGTAAGCGGCGAGGGTTGCGGCCGCCGACGGGTCCGTCGTCGAGGGGCTGGTCACGGCGTGCGGGCGGAGGTCCGACAGTCGGATCTGAAGTCTCACCTGCAATACGGCAGTCATCACCGCAACCCCCGCTGCGCAGCCGAGCTGCCTGGCCAAATTGTAAACGCCGGCGGCGTCGGTCCTGGGTTCCGCTCCCAGGGTCGAAAAGGCGATCGTGCTCAGGGGCGTAAACAGCAAACCGACGCCGATCCCTTGCGCCGCACTGGTCGCCGCCAACCAGCCCTGCCCGCCATGCAACGGCACCCGCGCCATTAATGCGATGGCGCCGGCGGTCAACAAAAGGCCGCTCACCAACAGAATTCGGTGATCGACCCGATCGATTACATGGCGAATGGCGAGCATCATCGCCATTGTTCCGACCCCGCGCGGCGAAATCACCAGACCGGCCTCTGTGGCATTCCAGCCAAACGGGCCCTGAGCCAGAGCCGGAATAAAGACGATCGTCGTGAACAGTATTGCGCCGACCAGAAAATTGTAGAGTGCCGCAAGCGCAAAGTTAAGATCGCGAAACACGTCGAAGCGAAACAGCACGAAACGCGCCCGGCTGCTTTGGAGCGCAATTAAGCCGCCCGCGCATATCGCGATAGCCAGCTCGCAATCGGTCTCAATGGACGGCGGCCAGATCCGCCCAATGCTGCGCTGCAACGCGAGTTGCAAAGATCCGGTCGCGACCACCAGCATGACCAGACCCCACCGATCGATCGGGGCGGTGTCGCACGGATCGGTCCGCGGGAGCGCCGCCAATCCTGCAAGAGCAATCGCGCCGAGCGGCACGTTCAACCCGAAGATCCAGCGCCACGACGCGAGGTCGGTGATGATTCCGCCCAGCACCGGACCGAGCATCGGGCCCGCCATGATCGTCGCGCCCCAGATCGCGAGCATCCGGCCGTGCTCCTGTTTGGGGTAGATATCGAGAACGACCGCCTGCGCCAGCGGCTGAATTATTCCGGCCGCCGCGCCCTGGATAAGGCGGAAGGCGATCAACGAGCCGAAGGTAGTTGCCAGTGCGCAAAGCAGTGAGGCGGCGACGAACAATCCGACAGCGCCAGTGATCAGCTGGCGCAATCCGGTGCGACGTCGCAGCCAGCCGGTCAAAATCGCGGTGACGGCAGAAGCGCAGAGATAACTGGTCATCACCCAGGAGCCGAGATCGATCCCACCCCCAAAGCCACGTTCGAGCTGCGGTAGGGCGACATTTGCAATCGTCGCGTCGAAGGCTTGCATTGCCGTTGCAAGCATCAAGGCGATGGTCGCCTGACGCCGGCCGGCGAGCAACGATACGTCGGCTTGGACAGTCACCGGGCGCCTTCACACGACAAGAGTGCAATAGACATGATCAGATGCCGGATCCGGCATTGTCTCGCTCCGCGGCTGCCGCAATTACGACCCAAAGATGCCTTAACTGTAAATAAGTGCTCGGCTTCGCGTTGATCTGCGGAAATACTCGGCTCGTGGTAACAAACGGCGATTGACTTGATCAAATTTTTTTGTCGTCTATGTTAAGTTAAAGGTTATGCAGGGCAGGCGGCTGTCTACCACGTCGTCGTCAGCACAACGTCCTAATCGATATCGCTCTTTGGTGGATGATCCCTCGGGGGCGATTGTCGGCAGGATGAGGGCGTCTCCCGGGTCGTCACCCGGCCCCCAGGCGGCCGGCCCTGCAGGCCGGTCCGGGGTGACCGGCTGCTT
>JAFAHP010000393.1 GCA_019237175.1 Alphaproteobacteria bacterium | reverse complement strand
CCGCAAGGGCCATGGCGCGCAAAACATGGCGCTCGTGCGCAAGTTCGCCATCAACAAGCTGCGCGCCGCGGCCCAACTCAGCGACCCGCCCAACCTTCCCGTCAAACCCTGCCGCAGGCCAACCAAGCCGCCGCGGCCCAAGAGCCTCAAGCTCCGCAGAAAAATCGCGAGCTGGGACGTCGAAAAGCTCGCCGAAATCCTCATGGGCCACCCCGGTTAAGGCAAATTAACCCGGATTCGGAGCCCTGCATGCCAGGGATGCCAGGCAGGGCAATCGCATTTCAGATTGCGAGGAGGGATCGGAGGAAAGCATCGGATCGGTCGGCCTTTTTCATTTTGCGGCGCAGAGGGAGTTTGGAGGGCTCGGCGTTGAGCGCGTTGAGGGCCAGGTGTTTGACAATGGCGAGGTTTCGTGGACCGTTGTCGCGGCGGTTTCTGGCTTGGTCATCGTTCATTTCGACATCGAGCACCCAGTGGAGGCGATTTTCGACGCCCCAATGGTCGCGCGCCGCTTGGTTCAGACGCTCGGGCGTGATGGGTTCGGAGAGCAGATAGTAGGCGGTCTCGGTCGTCGGTGAGCCAGCATTCGCCCCCTTGAGCTCACGCGTGCGGCGAACGGCGCCGATGGCTTTCAGGCCGGGCCAGTGATGAATGTCCTGCAGCCAGTCGACATCGTCGGAGATGACGGCGCTTCGCGTCTCGATGCGCCCGTGATCGGCGTCGACCGTCGGCTTTAAGGTCGCGCGCGCGCGCCTCGGGGTCGGCGAGGTAACGCGCGACATCGTCGAACAACGTGGGCTGGTTGCCTTTGAGAGACAGAACGTACTGGCCGCCCTGGTCGACGATCTGCTGCGCGATCTCCCTTTGGCAACTCATCGCATCAGCGGTCACTGTGCGTCCCTCGAGGTTCACAAGCCGCAGAAGCTGCGGGACCGCCGTGATCTCATTCGACTTCTCGTCGGTGGCGATCTGCGCCAGAACCAAGCGTTCCTCGCACGGCCAAGCGCTGACCATGGGCAAGGCCGACTTCGCGCTCGCCGTGTCGAAAGAGCGGCGCAGCGTTTTCCCGTCGACCGCCACCAAGCCGGACGTCTGCTGCGAAAACTCTTGCATGAACTGGGAAAAACAGTCGCCGAACGCAACCGGATCGAGAAGCCGGAACAGACGGCTGAACGTGTCATGCGACGGCAATCCGTTTTTCAAGTCCAGGAAATCCCGCAGAAACGGCTCCTTGTCCTGCGCGAACTCCGCCATCTCCGTGCACGTCGTCCCCCCGCAAAGGCACGAGCACAGCGCGATCATCAAAACCTCACACAAATCGTGGCGACGAGCGTTTCCCGTGCGCGGATCGTCGAGCCCGGAAAATATCGCCGAAAACCCCTCCATCCCCATGGCCTCCATCCCGAATCGAGGCCTTCCTAAGAATCCTTCTTCCGCCGCCTTTCAAGCCTTTTTTCCAAATGCGATTCCTGCGGCGGCGGCGCCGACAAGGCCTGGGCTCATGCTCAACCCGTTTTTTTTGGCCTGCGAGACCCCCTCCGGCGGCGCATTTGGGAACATCATGGCCGCCCTGCTTGTTCCTTCGGGCACGAAGGGGGCGACCGTCCGACGGATCGGCGGTCAAACCAGCGGAAGAGGATCTTTATCATGAGAAAACCCATACGTTTGCTTCTCTGCGCCTCGACGGCCGCGCTGATGCTAAGCGCCGCGCCGATCGGCGCATTCATCACGCCGGCTAAGGCGCAAGTCGCGGTCACGATCAGCGCCTCGATCGCGCCGCCGCTGCTGCCGGTCTATGCGCAGCCCCCGATCCCGGGGTCAGGATACATGTGGATCCCCGGCTACTGGGCCTGGGACGGAAGCGAGTACTACTGGACGCCCGGGTATTGGGCGACGCCGCCCGCCGTCGGCCTGTACTGGACGCCGCCTTACTGGGCCTGGAACAATGGCGTCTTTGTCTTCAATGCCGGCTATTGGGGCCCGACGGTCGGGTTCTATGGCGGCATCGACTATGGCTTCGGCTACACCGGCTTTGGGTATCAGGGCGGATTCTGGCGGAACAACGTGTTCGTGTACAACAGGGCCGTCAACAACTTCGGCAATGTTAACATCGCCGACTCCTACAGTCGCCCGGTTCCCAACCCCAACAGCCACGTAGCCTTCAACGGCGGAAACGGCGGGACGACCGCCCGCCCGACCCAGGCTCAGATCGCTGCGAGGGCGCACGCCACTCCGCCAACCGCCGAGCAGACGCAGCACCAGGAGGCGGCTAGCAAAGATCCTGCGCTTGGCTTCAAGGCCAATCACGGCGCCCCGCCGATCACGGCGATGCAGCGAGCCAATGAGTTCCGCGGCGCCCAGGCGACAACCGCTCCGGCCGCGCGACCGCAAGCCGCGCCCCCTGCCCCGGCCGCTCGCCCGCAGGCCGCCCAGCAAGCCGCGCCTCCTGCCCCC
>JAFAHP010000283.1 GCA_019237175.1 Alphaproteobacteria bacterium | reverse complement strand
TGATCGGCTTTAGAAATACGCCAAACGTAAAGCCGAGCACCGGCCCGTTGCACACAAACAAGCCGGTGACGGCGCCGATCACCACCCACCATGGATTGGTACATCTCGCTCGCATTGCGCCTCCCCTCACTGGCTTTCCGGCTGCTTGGGCCAGCTTACCGCAAAGCACCGCTAGACCATATGTCCGCCTAACGACGGGACGACCCGTCATTAGGCGGACATATGGTCTAGAGAAGTTCTCCGCATGTAGAGCCGGCATGAACTGGGCGATCCGACCAGCGGCCCGCCGATCTCTGCGCCGCCACGACTTTCAGCGCGTTACCCGTCAATTGCAGGATGGTGAGACCGGAACCGGCACGATTCAAATTTTAAATATCGCCGCGATCATCGACTTCGCCAGGTTTTGAAAAGGTCGCTTCGCGGCCCGTCTCGATGGCGGCCTAGGGCTTGCTCGACTGAGGCGGCGCTTTGGCGATCTGCGGCGCGGCAGTGCCGGTTTTTTCGGGCAGCCTGGCTACTGCGCTGACCGTGCCGTGATCGTCGAACTCGATGTGAAGCTGGTACGCGCCACCTGCAGCCTTGCCGCGGTATTCCCAAGCCTCGGGCTGAGCGTCGTCCTCATCAACCTCGACAGTCCGCCAGGGCGTGCCCAGCAGCGCCTCGATCTGCTGTTTCGTGGTATGGCCGGGGGCGATTTCGGCAAGGGTTTTGGCGCTGAACTCGCGCGGCGCTTCCACGGCTTGAGCCGAGACCGGCGGCGGCAACCGCTCCATGCGCATCAGCTGCCCTTGCTGCATGATGAGCTCGCCGTCGTAACGCGGGGGACCCTGCGTCCGGCGGGGAACGTAATAACGGACCTGGTCGATCGAGAGCGCGATGTGGATAACCGCGGCTCGATCGAGCGTAACCGGCGCCGTCTGCTCGATCGCGAACCCGGCGGCTCCCCACCAGCTCCACTCGACCGGATGCGGCTGCGGCAATACCTTGCTGTCGCCACCATTTACCCCGCGGCTGGAGGTGACGCCTAACGAGGCCCGGAGTTGGGCAAAGATCCGCGCATGGGGTGGAGTCGGCACGAGCCGAATTGGAACCGCGATATCGAGCCGGTAGCGACCAGCGGCCATTTGCGGACAAGAGCCGGTCACTGCTCGGCTGCCGATAGCCCCGTCGAGATCCTCCTTCAACAGCACTGCGCAGACGGTGCAGGCGCCGGACTCGTCCGACGACACGCATTGCCCGTTCAAGGTGAGCGGTTCTTCCGCTGGTATTTGGGCTCCGCGCACCGGAATGAACGGCGCGGCGAGCGCGGCGGCGATCAGGAACAATGCGAGGCGCGGCACGAAACTACCTGCTCGAAAGAGGACTGACGGAGCCCCCGGGACGGTTCCGCCAGCCCGCGGTAACAAACTCAGGGCTGCGAGATTCCTTCCGGCGGCTGCCCCGCTACGACCTTCGCGGCCTCGCCGGTCAATTTTAGGATCGTCACCCCCGAACCAGCTCGGTCGAGATTGTAGATGTAGCCGCGGTCGTCGACTTCGCCGAGGTCCGAAAAGATAGCCTTACGACAATAGCTCGGGTTGGTGCTCGAGCAATTCACCAAGGTGTTTGTGTTTGGGGCCTGGATGAAATAGGCGACCCGCCGTGGACTGTACGGGTCGCGAATATCCCATACCTGCACGCCGGCATTGAAATATGCCGCGACGACGATCCGGCCATAATAGCGAGCATAGATCTCGCGGTTCAATTCATGGATGCCGAACCGCGCTCCCTTGGCGCAGAAGTCGCCAGGGAACTGGCCGACCGGCAGCGTCGTGATCGGCCAGATCGTCTCGGTGGGTTGGCCGTTGCTGTTCAGCGAGGGCGTGATGTCGAGCAGCTGCGGGTTCTTCCAATCCTGCGGCGCGCAGTCGTTGGCGGTCTGCTCGGAAGTGATCGCCAGCAGGTCCCAGCGCTGCGGGTTGCCGTCGAGGTAGTTCTGCTGCATCTCCGGGATCGGTATCCCAAAGATCGGGATCGAGGTGTGCGCGCCTTGCGTCGGTTTCATCGTGACGTAGCTGATTTGCGGATAGAGCAGATCGGACCAGGTCGGTTTGGTCGTGCAATCCCCCGAGGCCTTCGGGTTCACGGCGTTCTGATCATCATAGACGCCGCAGCCGTTCAGCAGCTTCTCCCGATCGGCGATCTGCACGACACCGTCGGCGCCGACGCCATACGGGAAATAGACCCGTTGATTGTATCGGCCGCCCGAGTAGACCTGGTGCACGCCGCCCGGCGGGTTGGTGTAGCCCTCGTAGCAATCCTGCACCGGATCGTTGTAGCAGCTTCCGACGTTCTT
>JAFAHP010000044.1 GCA_019237175.1 Alphaproteobacteria bacterium | reverse complement strand
TCGGCAGAAACGTTGCCGCAGCGACCGACAATGCCCGACCGAAAGCGCCAAACATTGGGCGATAATGAACCGGTTGCGGCGTCGGGATTGAAGCATTTGGATCGCCCATCAGCGCTGCTGCGATCGTTCCCGACTTCAACACCAGATCGGGTTTGACCCCGAAAAATGGCGGCGACCAGACAACGAGGTCGGCAAGCTTGCCCTTCTCCACCGAGCCGACATGCTCAGCCAATCCATGGGTCAGCGCCGGGTTTATCGTGTATTTGGCGATATAGCGTTTGACCCGAAAATTGTCGTTGTGCGCGCTGTCCTCCGGCAATGCGCCGCGCTGGCGCTTCATTTTGTCGGCGGTTTGCCAGGTGCGGATGATGACCTCGCCGACGCGACCCATTGCCTGACTGTCCGAGGACATCATGCTGAAGGCGCCCAAATCGTGCAGAATGTCCTCGGCAGCGATCGTCTCACGACGGATGCGGCTTTCCGCGAATGCCACATCCTCCGGTATCCGCGGGTCGAGGTGGTGGCACACCATCAGCATGTCGAGATGCTCGGCAATGGTGTTGACCGTGTAGGGGCGCGTCGGGTTGGTCGAGGAGGGCAGCACGTTTGGCAGACCGCACAGCTTGATGATGTCCGGGGCGTGGCCGCCGCCGGCCCCCTCGGTATGAAACGCGTGAATGTTGCGTCCTTGGAACGCGGCAATCGTGTCTTCGACAAAACCGGATTCGTTGAGCGTGTCGGTGTGGATCGCGACGGCGATATCGTGCTCTTCGGCCACGCAAAGGCAGGTGTCGATTGCCGAGGGGGTGCTGCCCCAATCCTCGTGCAGTTTGAGACCGCAGGCGCCGGCTTCGATCATTTCGACCAGCGCGCGCGGATCGGAGGCATTGCCCTTACCAAAAAAGCCGAGATTGACCGGGATCGCCTCGGCCGCCTGCAGCATGCGGGCGAGATGCCACGGCCCCGGCGTGCAGGTCGTGGCGGCCGTCCCGGCGGCCGGACCGGTTCCGCCGCCGAGCATCGTCGTTATCCCGCTGTAGAGCGCCTCGTCGGTCAATTGCGGACAGATGAAATGGATATGCGAGTCGATGCCGCCGGCGGTGACGATGCGGCCTTCGCCGGCGATCGCCTCGGTTCCCGGCCCGATCACGATATCGACACCCGGTTGGATATCGGGGTTGCCGGCCTTGCCGATACCGCTGATCCGGCCGTCGCGAATGCCGATGTCGGCCTTGACGATGCCCCAATGGTCGAGAATTACGGCGTTGGTGATCACGGTATCGGCAGCGCCCTGAGCGCGGGGCGCCTGGCTTTGCCCCATGCCGTCGCGGATCACCTTGCCGCCGCCGAACTTCACCTCCTCGCCATAGACGGTGCGATCGCTCTCGATCTCGATGACGAGTTCGGTGTCGGCGAGACGCAGCCGATCGCCGGTGGTCGGGCCGAACATCGCGGCATAAGCGCGGCGCGAGAGGGAGTCCGCCACTGTCAAAAGCCCCGTGGCCGGGCTTGACCCGGCCACCCACGTCTATTGCTGAGCCAGGATTGATGCGTCCTGAAGACGTGGATGCGCGGATCAAGCCCGCGCAAGGGGATCTCTTTGGATCGCAACACTCTCATTTCAACCGTATCGGTTCAGAGCGGGCCGTTGATCTTGCCGTTGAAGCCGACGACGCGGCGTGCGCCGGCATAGGCGACAAGCCTGACTTCGCGGCTCTGCCCCGGCTCGAAGCGCGCCGCCGTGCCGGCGGGGATGTCGAGTCGATAGCCCCGGCTCGCTTCACGATCAAAACGCAGCGCCGGGTTGACCTCGTAAAAATGGTAATGCGAACCGATCTGGATCGGCCGGTCGCCGGTATTGGCGACGGTCAGGGTCAGGGTCGGACGGTCGGCATTGATTTCGATGTCGCCGTCAGCGACGAGGATTTCGCCGGGGATCATCGCCTGTTCCTTGCGTCATTGGGTCCGTCACCGGATCGGCTCGTGCACCGTGACCAGCTTGGTGCCATCGGGAAAGGTCGCTTCGACCTGAATTTCGGGGATCATCTCCGCTACCCCTTCCATGACCTGCGCGCGACCGAGCACGCTGGCGCCGTCGCGCATCAATTCGGCCACGGTCCTGCCGTCGCGCGCCCCTTCGAGCACAAAATCTGCAATCAGCGCCACCGCCTCCGGATAATTGAGCTTGAGTCCCCGACGCAGCCGGCGCTCGGCGACCATCGCCGCTACCGAAATCAAGAGCTTGTCCTTCTCACGCGGGGTCAGGTTCATCGCAATCGTCGAGAAGCATCATACATGCCAAAGCCGCGGCATATGGCGTGGCAATCCCAGCGCTGTCGCACGCAAATGGCCGGCGACTTCGGCGTAAGCGCGGCGCAGCATCATCTCGTCTTTCGCCAGCCAGCGCGCGACCAGGACGCCGCCGACTGCCGTTACGCCGGCGCGCAGGGCAGGAGCCGCGGCGCCCATTTGGACCGCGCGCGCGGCGTCGATAAATTA
>JAFAHP010000579.1 GCA_019237175.1 Alphaproteobacteria bacterium | reverse complement strand
CCGCCAATATCCGCAGCGATCCAATGGGCGTCGTGTTCCGCCGGTACCGCAAGCGCATCATCGCGGCGATGATCTGCTTTTTCGCGTTCTTTGGTGCAGCACTGGGTCTCGGCGGCTGGCTGCCGAATATCCTCGCCGATCGCGGATTCACGATCACCAAGTCTCTGACCTTCACCTTCGGGATGCAGCTTTCCTTCCCGTTGAGCAGCCTCTTCATGATGTATTCGCTCGAACGCTTCGGCCGGATCAGAACCGCCGTCACCGCGTTCGTTCTCGCCGTTATCATGTCGATCACGTTCTTCTATTCGCGGTCAGACACGATGGTGCTGGTCGTCGGCTTCTGGATGAACTTCTTTATCCAGCTGGCCGGCAACTCGATGCAGATCTTTACCTCCGAGGTGTTTCCGACCAACGCCCGCGCCTCGGGCTTCGGCTTGGCGCAGAGCGGCGGACGCGTCGGGGCCGCCCTCGCGTTCCCGGCGATCGGCCTTCTGAGCACCTATGGGCTCGGCTATGTGATGACCGGTATCGCGGTGATGATGGCGATCGCTGCTGTCGCGGTGACGCAAATCGGCACCGAGACGCGGGGACGGGCGCTCGACGAGATCGCGCCGCCAACAGGCTGAGCGCTTGGGAGATCCCGCGATCACCCCCTGAAAAGTTTTTCGAACCCCGCCCAGCAAGCATCATAATCGTGCTGAAGCGCCGGGGTTTCGAGCGCGAAGCGGGTCGGGCGGATCACGAGACGCGTCTCGAACATGAAGGCGAGCGTGTCCACGATTTTCTGCGGCTTCAACTCAGCCGCTGTCGCTTTCTCGAAAGTGGCCCGATCGGGGCCGTGGGCGGACATGCAATTGTGCAGCGAGGCGCCGCCGGGGAGAAAGCCCTCCGCCTTGGCGTCATAGGCGCCGTGCACGAGACCCATGAACTCGTTCATGTAGTTGCGGTGAAACCAGGGCGGGCGGAAGGTGTGCTCGGCGACCAGCCAGCGCGACGGGAAGATCACGAAGTCGCAATTTGCGGTACCCGGAGTGTCACTGGGCGCCGTCAGCACGGTGAAGATCGACGGGTCCGGGTGGTCGAAGCTGACCGTGCCGAGCGTGTTGAAGCGCGCGAGATCATAGGCGTAAGGGGCGTAATTGCCGTGCCAGGCGACGACGTCGAGCGGCGAATGGTCGATCTCGGTCGCCCAGAGATTACCCTCGAACTTGGCGACGACCTCGTAGGGTTCGTCGCTGTCCTCGAAGGCTGCAACCGGAGTGCGGAAGTCGCGCGGGTTGGCGAGGCCGTTGGCGCCGATCGGGCCCAATTCGGGCAGCCGGAAGAGCGCCCCGTAATTTTCGCAGATATATCCCCGCACGCGGTCGTCGATTAGCGCGACGCGGAACTTAATGCCGCGCGGGATGATGGCGATTTCTCCGGGACCCGCTTCCATCGCGCCCAGCTCGGTCGCCAGCAGCAAACGCCCGGTCTGCGGCACGATCAACAGCTCGCCGTCGGCGTCGTAAAAAACGCGGCGCTCCATCGACCTCGTCGCCCGGTAGATGTGGATCGCGACACCCGAGCGTCCGCCCGCATCGCCGTTGCCGCCCAGCGTGACCATCCCCTCGATAAAATCCGTCGACTCGTCGGGGAAGGGCAGCGGGTCCCATCTGAGGCGGTTGGGTGGCGGCACCGCCTCGTCGAACGGCGCGCTGCGAATGAGGCAGTTGTCGATCCGGCGGAAGGCCGGGTGCATCGCTGAGGGCCGAATGCGGTAAAGCCAGGACCGCCGGTTATGGCCGCGCGGCGCGGTGAACGGCGTCCCGGAAATCTGCTCCGTATAAAGACCGCGCGGCGGCCTTTGCGGTGCGTTCTGGCCCTCCGGCAGGGTGCCGGGCACGGCTTGGGTAGCATGCTCGTTGCCGAAACCGGATAGATAGCGGAGCGCTTTCTCGGTCATGCTCACTCCCGCGTGACGATCACTCTCTCCTCGACGACATAGGCCGTCCTCGCAGGTCGGCAATCCCACACCCTTGATCATCGGGTTGGCCCTTTCGCCGGCGGGCGTGCTGGCGCATGGTGCGCCCGGCAATTCTCAGGAGGAAACATGAAGATCGATCTTGCCGGCAAGCGTGCGATCGTGGCTGGCGGCAGCAGGGGTATCGGACGCTCCATCGCGCTCGCCTTTGCCGAGGCGGGTGCGGGGGTGTCGATTTGCGCCCGTGGCGCCGAGC
>JAFAHP010000446.1 GCA_019237175.1 Alphaproteobacteria bacterium | reverse complement strand
GACGTTCCTCCCTGTCGATCTGTGTTGCACTTTCGGTGCCGCGGTGCAAGCCGCACGATCGACTGCCGCCGCCTCGTCGGCAACGCCAGCGGAGGGCGCCTTGCAACAACGCGCCGGGCTTCCTCTACCCGGTCATGCTGGTGCCGGGTCGCGCCGAACCGCAGTTGTTCCGGCGACCGTCGCCTCGGTTGCTGCCTCCGGTTCTTCATCTTCGATGATCTTTTCGGGGTGCGGAGCTTCGCGCGCCCACGGCACGATGACGACCGCGAGATCAGGACCGCCATGCCGTAGCAGCGCCTCGCGCAGCAGGTGAGCGCGCCGGGTAAAGAGCAGATGATCCCACCAGTGTTCCTTGATCAATTCCGGGATCACCACGAGTATCGGACGCCCCGAAGAGCGGGCTTCGATCTCGCCGATCCGGCGGAGTAAGTGGCCGACAAAGCTTCGATAAGGCGATGGCGACAGCATCAGCTGTGGTGCCGAGAGGCTTGCCTGACGCGCCGGGCGCTCGACAAAATTCCGCCATTGCCGTCGCAAGCGGCCGTTATGCTCCTCGGCGTCCGGGCCTTCGAGCCTAGTTACGTGGATAGCGATGACTTCGGGTGCAATCGACAGCGCATAACGCACCGCCTTTTCGGTCAGCCGGTTCCATTCGACGATCGGAATAAGCGCCAATGGCGGTTTTATGGCATGGAGATCGAGCGCGCCGTCGGCATGCAGTTGGCGGTCGATGAGATTGTAATGGCGCTTAATGAGTTTTAAGAGCGTCAGCACGCATGGGATCACAACCACCGTGATCCAGGCGCCCTCGATGAACTTCGCGGACAGGATCACACACAGCGCAGCACCGGTTCCCAACGCTCCGGCGCCATTGATCAATAGACGCAGCCGATTGCGCGGTTGGCGCTGCCAATGCACCGCCATTCCAAGCTGGGACAGGGTAAATGCGGTAAACGCGCCCACCGCAAAGAGTGGAATCAACCGATCGGTGATGCCGCCAAATGCGATCAGGAGCAGTGCGGCGGTGACCGCCAGCCACAGAATGCCGGCCGAGTAGACCAGCCGCCGTCCGGGTGTCGCAAAGGCGTGGGGCAGGTAGGAATCCCGTGCCACGAGGCGGCAGAGGCGCGGAAAATCGACAAAGCTGGTATTGGCCGAAAGGCACACAACCGCGAGCACACAGCCGATCGCAATAAAGTAGATCGTACCCCGCCCGACAATTGCCCCGGCGAGCTGCGAGAGCACGCTTTGATAGCCGGGTTGGGTCTGGTCCATCGCGCCGATCCGATAGGCGTGCGCGAGATAGGCGATAACACCAAGCAGGAAGCCGAGAATTACAACGATCGTCGCCAAGGTCATATGGCCGCGCCTGACCGTTGGCTCACGGAACGCGCTGATCCCGTTGCTGACCGCCTCGACACCGGTCATCGCCGTGCAGCCACTGGCGAAGGCACGGAGCAGCAGCCACAAGGTGATACTCTCGCTGGCGCGGGGAAGCGGTGGGGCAGCGACAACCGCGGCAGGGCTACCGCCGGTGAGCAGCGCTCTAGCCAAGCCGAAAATTAAGAGCCCGCCAAAGCTCGCGATAAACAGATAGGTCGGAACCGAAAAGAGGACACCGGCCTCCATCGTACCGCGTAAATTTGCGATTGTGATCAAAGCGAGCACGGCAAGGCAGAGTTCGAGCGTATAGGGATGTAGGTGCGGGATTGCTGAGGTCAGCGCCCCGATCCCGGCCGAAATCCCGACCGCGACGTTGAGCACGTAATCGATCATCAGCGCGCTGGCGGCGAGCAGCCCGGCATTCGCCCCGAGATTTTCGCTGGCGACGGTGTAGGAGCCGCCGTTGCTCGGATAGGCTTCGATCGTCTGCCAATAGGAGACGAAAAGCAGCGTCAGCAGCACCAGAATGGCCGCCATGATCGGGGTGATTACGTGCAGTCCGGCACCGCCGAGCGGGATCAAGATCGTCAGCGCCGCTTCCGGTCCGTAAGCAGAGGAGCTTAGGCCGTCGAGTCCCATTGCCGCCACACCTTCGGCGACCGTCATCTTGCGGCCTTGGGCTTCCTCGTTCGCTAACCTGCGCCCGATCAGCACACCCCAGATGCTCATTGTGGCCCCCGTGAAGACCTCGTCTTCTTAAGAACGCCGATAAGCCGCTTGTCTCACCGGCCGAGCATGCTTGGCGATCCCCGCGGCTGCGGCCACAATACGCGGCCAGACGTCGCGCCGCGGCACGGGAGCAAAGCAGTGAGACCATCAGGAGCGTGGGATGAGGACCGGGGCTGAATATCGCGCCGCACTGCGCGACGGGCGACGGGTTTGGGTGATGGGCGCGGGCTGGGCGGCCGATGTGACCGAGCACTCCGCGACACGAGCGATGGTCGACGAGTACGCCGCCTGGTACGACCGCCACCGCGACCCGGAATGGCGGAAAGTTCTGCTCTCGCCGTATGAGGCGCTGGGCGAACATGTGCCATGGGGTTATGTCGCACCAAAAACGGCCGAGGATCTGGTCGGCATGGGCCGCTCCTTTGCCAAGACGACGTTTTTGAGCGCCGGCAACATCACCCACACCCCAGCCTACGGCAACCTGATCGCGCTCGGCGTCTTGAGCGCGACGCAGGCGGGTGGCGCACCGACGGAGCAGATCGCCGCAGCCGCGGCCTATCGCGACGAGATTGCCGGCACCGGGCGGTTCTTGACCTTTTGCGGCGGCGCGGCGATCATCGGCCAACGTCTGCGACCTGATCCGGCCGAGCGGGTGTCGCTAAAGCTGCTGCGCGAGACCGACGCCGGGATCGTGATTTCGGGGCAGCTCGGCATGCATACGAGCCCGGCTTATGCCGAGGACGTGTATGTCGGCGCGCTGTCACGCCTGGAGCTTCAGGGCCGCCCGCTGGGCTTTATCGTCGCGGTCAATGCTCCGGGCGTCACAGTTTTGTGTCGCAAGCCAGCGACACGCGACGACAACCCATTTGTCGCACCACTCTCAAGCCGCTTTGACGAGCTAGACGGGCAGATGTGGCTCGAAGACGTGCTGATCCGATGGGAGCGCGTGTTTTTTGTCGACCCGTCGCCAGAGGCGATCCCGCGCTGGCTGCGCTGGCATCATCTTTACGGCTGGCTCGCCAAGGCCGAATTCACGCTCGGTCTGGCCTTGGCGCTGTCGGACGCGATGGGCCTCAAACACCACGAGCCGACGATCGAATATCTGATCGATCTCATCGTGACCGTTCAAACTGTCCGCAGCAGCCTTGTCGCCGCCGAACGCGACCCCGAATTCACGCCCGCGGGATATTGCTTTCCGCGCCACGCCCATCTCGGAGCCGGCGGGATCCAGTTGCTCAAGGCGCGAGCGCGGATGTCCGAGATCCTGCGGATCGTGCCTGGCTCTTCGCTGGTCGTGGCACCTTCCGATCGCGATCTCGCCGCACCCGAGCTCGCAGCCGGGCTAGAAGAGTCTTTTAGCGGCGGTGGTTATACGGCAAAGCAGCGTGCCGCATTGTTGCAAATGGCGTGGGATCACGTATCTTCGGCACTCGACGGCCGCGAATCTTCGTTTGAGGCGCATGCCAGCGGCGGCCTCCCCAACTGGCGCCATTGGCTTCGCCGCAGCTTTGGCGACTACAATGCGCTGGCGAACGCAGTCTGCGGAATGCTCGACCTGCCGATGCCGGAAATCGACCTCGACAACATCCGCTTCGCGCCAATCGTCCCCCGTCGCGTCACCACCGTACCCACGTCGAACAAATCCTAGGCCGATCGCGGCCCGCTTTTAGCATGACCCTCACCGCCGAATGGATCGCTCGAACGAGTACGTCGGGGACAGGAACACCTTTCGGATTTGAACGATCGGATCGCACGGTCTTGCCGTGAGCATGAGGGTGCTGTTGTCGCCCAATTCGATCCTGATCTGCCTCACAAATTTCGCCTGATGGCACGCCGATCATGATATGCTTTAGAAAATCGAAGCCGGCGCTGCTCAAGCGGCTTGCCGATTTCTACCCGAACTTCTAACGACAAAACGTGGCGCTTCTGCACGCCCACACAGTGCCCGAACTATGGTTGAACATCTTTCGATTGCCAACAGGACGGGCGTAGGACAGATCATCGAAAATCTCGGGGACGGACCCATATCACCCGCGAGCGGCGGGTGGAGGTGGCGATGGCATCGACATCGCGGAACGATCTGTGGGACAACCCGATGGGGACGGACGGGTTCGAGTTTGTAGAATATACCGGTCCCGAACCGCAGGCGTTGGCAGCTTTGTTCGAGCGCATGGGGTTTGCCGCGGCCGCACGCCACCGCTCGAAAAATGTTACCCTCTACAAGCAGGGCGACGTCAATTTCATTCTGAATGTCGAACCCGAAAGCTTTGCTCAGGCGTTTGCGCGGCTGCACGGCCCCTCGGTTTGCGCAATTGCGTTTCGCGTCGCGGACGCCCGCATAGCCTACGAGCGAGCGATCTCGCTTGGGGCGAAGCCGGTACACGGCAAAGTCGGACCGATGGAGCTCAACATCCCGGCAATCGAGGGGATCGGCGGCAGCCTGATCTACTTGGTGGACCGCTATGGCGAGCGCACGATCTACGACGTCGATTTTGTGCCGTCGGCCGAAGCACAGCGACCGGCGAGCGTCGGGCTAACGCGCGTTGACCATCTGACCCACAATGTCCATCGCGGCCGGATGGAGCTGTGGGCCGAGTTTTACGAACGTCTCTTCAATTTCCGAGAGATCCGTTACTTCGATATCGAAGGCAAATGGACCGGGCTGCGCTCAAAAGCGATGACCAGCCCAGACGGCAAGATCCGTATTCCGATCAACGAGAGTGCCGACGACAAGTCACAGGTCGCGGAATATCTCGAAGCCTATCATGGCGAGGGCATCCAGCACATAGCGCTCGCTACCGACGACATCTATGCGACGGTCGATACATTAAGGGGACGGGATATTTCATTCATGTCGGTCCCGGACACCTATTACGAGGCGGTCGACGCTCGAGTACCCGGTCATGAAGAAGATCTTGGCCGGTTGCGCCGCGACCGCATCCTGATCGACGGCGCGCCCGACGACGGCCAGGGGCTGCTGCTGCAGATCTTTACCGATACGGTGATCGGACCGATCTTTTTTGAGATCATTCACCGCAAGGGCAACGACGGCTTTGGCGAGGGCAATTTCCGCGCCCTCTTCGAATCGATCGAGCGCGATCAGATCCGCCGCGGCGTACTGACCGAGGAAGGCGCCGCAAACCCGACCCACGAATCGCAAGCCTAGCGAGGCTTAGGCACGTGAAGCCGCGCGGCTCGAATTTCCGCTGAAGTTCGCTGATACTGGAGAAAGGCAGCGGGCGGCGGTCGATCTTGCGAGCCTAGCGAAGTCCAAAAGCAGCGCATTACGTCAACTCGCGAGGGGAAAGGGATGACGTTCCTGCAGGCCATTTTTTTTGCCGTTATCCAAGGTGTTAGTGAGCTGTTTCCGGTCAGCAGCCTCGGTCATGCGGTCATCCTGCCGGCAGTGCTGGGCTGGCATCTCGATCAGGCGGCGCCACAATTTCTTCCGTTCCTGGTCGTATTACACGTCGGCACCGCAACCGCGCTGCTGATCTATTTCTGGCGGGAATGGTGGAGCCTGCTGCAGGCGCTGATCGGCCAAGGCGAGGAGGTAGCAGAGCGGCGTCATCTGATAGCGCTTCTGGTGATCGGAACACTACCTGCGGTTGTCCTCGGGTTTGTGTTTGAACACCCGCTGCGCCGCCTGTTCGGATCGCCGGCCGCAGCCGCGTTTTTTCTGATCATCAACGGCTTTGTTCTATATGGCGGTGAGCATTTGCGGCGCCGGGCGCTGCGCGTCCGCGAACGGAGCGAACTCAGCGAGGCGACCTGGCGCGATGCATTGATTGTCGGGTTGTGGCAGACATTGGCCTTTCTGCCCGGGATTTCACGTTCGGGTGCAACGATCGTCGGCGGTCTTCTAGCGGGTCTGCACCATGAAGATGCGGCGCGCTTTTCGTTTTTGCTCGCTACCCCGGTTATCGCCGGAGCGGCGGTTCTCGAAATCCCGAAGCTGCGGCATCTGCCGATCGCGGCTGGAACTGTTGCGGTGAGCGGCAGTACGTTGTGGATGGCCGGGGTGGCAGCCGGCATCACCGCTTACGCCAGCACCGCCTTTCTGATGCGGTATTTCCACAGATACGAGGAAAACCCGGCGCTTGACCCGTTTGCTTATTACTGCTGGGCTGCGGGCGCGCTGGCACTGCTCTTGCTGAAGCTCGCCTAAACGTAAACCTCCGAAACAGAAGTTCGCAGTGACTCCTCATTCCTCAGACGAAGGTCAGGGACCTACGTGTGGACGGCCCCGCCTCGCCAAACATGGGGATCGAAAAACCGTTCCGGTCGATTGCGGTCGTGTCCAGCCTTTGTGTGCGGCACAGAGGTCGCTGGCCGAGATGGCTTACGCGGATCGCGTCCCGAACAATTTGGCGATACGCTTCGCAGGATCCTCCAGGTTGTCCCGATCCTCAGGCCGGCCAAGGGCGGGCCTCACTGATGGTGGGTTCGGCTGAAAAGTAATATCCGCCGGACTTTTGTTCTGCCTCGCTGGCCTATTGGCTTCGCTTCTTTGCGCGCCACGGGCGAGTGACGTCGAAACCTGTCGTCCACCGCTGGCGTTAGAAGTCTTCGATGCGGATCAAGCGCGGCGGTTCGAGCACCGTGTCGAGCGTCTCGATCCGCGCGAGTGCGCGGCGCATCGCCGCCTCGACGGTCAGGTGGGTCGTCAAGACGACCGGCACCGCCTCGCCGGGAGCACGGCCGCGTTGGATCATCGATTCGAGCGACACTTGCTCGTCGCGCAACGCCGCGGCGACATCAGCGATGACGCCGGGCTGATCGACCACCATCAGCCGGATGTAATAGGCGCTCTGGTGGCATTCGATAGCGACCCCGGGAATGTCGCGCAAATCGGCGGCCGGGATCCCAAACGGGAAGACTCGGCGTCCGGCGGCAATGTCGACAAGATCGGCGGCGACCGCCGAGGCCGTCGGAAACGCGCCGGCGCCACGCCCCTCTAGCACGACCCGGCCGACAAAATCGCCCTCGGCGACGACCGCATTATAGGCACCCTCGACCGCCGCAATCGGCGTCGCCCGGGGCACCATGCACGGGTGAACCCGCTGCTCGAGCCCACTGTCGGTCAAGCGCGCGATGCCGAGGAGTTTGATCCGGAAACCGAGCTCCTCGGCGAAATCGATGTCGAGGCGTGAAACGTGACGGATGCCTTCGGTATAGACCCCGGCGAGATCGACCGGGCGGCCAAAACCGACACTCGCCAAAATCGCAAGCTTGTGCGCCGCGTCGACACCGTCAATGTCGAAGCTCGGGTCGGCTTCGGCGTAGCCAAGCTTTTGCGCCTCTGCCAATACCTCGGCGAATTCGCGGCCGCCCTCGCGCATTGTTGTCAGAATATAGTTCGATGTGCCGTTCAGGATGCCGTACACGCGCCGCAGACGGTTGCCGGCGAGGCCTTCGCGCAATGTCTTGATCACAGGAATGCCGCCGGCAACCGCAGCCTCGAACGACAGAGCCAGCCCCCGTTCTTCGGCATCCGCGGCAAGCCGGGTCCCATGATGCGCCATCAGCGCTTTGTTGGCGGTAACGATGTGTTTGCCGTGGGCGAGGGCGGTCTCTACGACGCGCGCCGCAATCCCGTCCGCGCCGCCGATCAGCTCGACCACGACATCAATCTCCGGATCGGCGGCCATAGCCGCTGCATCTTCGTACCATCGCGCCGCCGACAGCTCGACGCCGCGGTCGCGACGTCGATCGCGTGCCGAAACCGCAGTTACGACGAGCCGGTGGCCGCTGCGTTCAGCCAACACCTCGGCCTGATCCTGGAGTAATCGAACGGTACCGGCACCCACCGTGCCAAGCCCGGCAACCGCAATCTTCAACGGCGGCTTCACAGAACAACCCCGCAGCGACGAGCCCGAAAGGCGTTCGGGCGGGCGCGAGGCCCACGCAAGGGCGAGGCCCCTGTCGCGTTGTAGCTCGCGTGCATCAAAGTTTCGATAATTTTCGAAGCGAACCGGTGCGGGATCGAAGCGAAATCGAGGTTACTGCTGAAATAGAATCTCGGCGTGCCCCTGACCGGGAGTGCTGCCCGCCGGGGCGGCTTCGGTTTGGATCTTGTTCGCCGGAATGCCCGCCTTGGCGAGGCCGTCGGCGACCGCCTGGGCGCGGTCGAGCGCCGTGCGATAGCCGGTCAATTGCTCGGCGGCACCCCCGCTGACACCAGCGAATCCGACGACCCGTACGAGACCGGGCTTGGCGTGGTAGCGGGCCGCGATCTTATCGAGCGCTTGACGATCGGCGTCGCTTAGGGTCGCGCCGTTGTCGGGAAAAGCGACGTCGGCGACCTTCTCAAAGTTGAGCGATGGTGGCGACGGTTTCGTCGCTCTGCCGGGCCCTGCAGCCGTCGCGACGCGGACCGGGGCCGCCGGCGCCAGCTGAGGCGGCGAGGGCGCCGGCTGGAATTGAGCAGATCCGATCGCCGCCGGTATCGGCTCGGGCGCCGCGGGCGCCGGTAGATGCGCTCCCGGGGCAGTGGCGTTTGGAGTCTTCGCGCCCGCCGGTACTGACAGCTCAGGCGGTGTCGGCGGTCCCGGCCGGTACTGCTCGGGCTGCGGCAGTGAGGCGATCTCAGGGGATCGTAGACTCGACTCCAGCGGTCCCGGTTCGGGGGTTTGCCCGGACTTGCGGGGCCCTACGGGGGCCGGCGCAGCCGCCGCAGAGGGCGTCGAGACCGCCCCCCTGTTGGACGCAAGCGCCGCGCCCGGGGCTGCACCGGGCCCACCCGCTGCAGGCGTCGCTGCTGCCGAGGGGCCGGTTGCAAGAACGGTGGAGGTGGTCGCAGCGGAACTCGATGCGACAGCCTTCGCTTCGCCTACGGCCATAGCCGATGGGGGTGGGGAGGGCGGCGCGATAGCTTCGTCGAATTGAGCCTGCAGGTGCTCGCTGGTGTATTTGGCGTTCGCCCGATCCGCGATCAGGTTTTGGGTCAGCTTGTCGAGTTCGGCGGTGGTCAGCGCCCGGCTCGGTGGTGGCGGGACGGTCGCGAGATTCGGGTAGGTTCCCGCCTCCCCCACCGCCAGATTCTTGGTGTTCGGCGTCCTCTCAGGGTTGGGATCGTTGGCGCTGACCCCGATCCAGTTGCGATAGGTGTTGATCGGGTTGCACCCGCCAATTCCCAACAGCAGCAACACGTTTGACACCAAGCCCATTGTCGCACAGGCGCTCCAGCGGCAAAAACGATTTTCGTAAATGACCATGGCGATACCACCGACCCGTGGGCCGAACCTTGAGCCGTGGCGTACGCTGACCGCAATCTGCCGCCGGCTGCACTTTTCGCTGTCCGCTGGTGTATTAGATCGAACCCTATGCGTCACTACATTTGATCGCACACATGGCAATGCAACAAGCCGGTCGTTCCCTTCGCGCCTATTCTTCAGCGGGCGATCGCGGCCGGTATGAGGGCTAGGAATCGACGATGAGCGACCATCGCCGGGCGAAACCCGGGAAAAGAGGAGCTGAAAAAAAGCCGAAAGCCAGCGACGGGTTTCCCGATGGGGAAGGACTTGGTCGCGATATCGCCCAGATCGCCGAGAAAAGCCAGCAACTGGTAGCCGAATTTCTGAGGCGCCAGCCGGTCGAGGAGGGAATCGGTATGGCGAGCCCGCTCGCGATCGGTGCTGCGTTCTTCGAATTGACAGCGCGGATGATTTCGGATCCGTCGCGGGTTATTCAAGCGCAGCTGTCACTTTGGAACGATTACATGACATTGTGGCAGCGCACGACACAACGTTTTTTCGGCGGCGACGCCGAAGCGCTAATCGAACCGGCGCAGGGCGATCGCCGTTTTCGCGATATTGCCTGGGAAGACAATACACTCTTCGACTTCATCAAGCAGAGCTACTTGCTGACGGCGCGCTGGCTGCAAAGCACGGTCCGCGAAGTGGAAGGCATCGATGAGCGCAAGGCGCGCAAAATCGACTTCTACACACGGCAATTCGTGGATGCGCTTGCCCCGTCGAATTTTCTGATGACCAATCCGGAGGTGTTGCGCGCCACGATTGAAAGCCGCGGCGAGAACCTGGTCAACGGGCTGAAGAACCTGCTCGATGATCTCGAACGCGGCAAAGGCCGGCTTGCCATCCGAATGACTGACATGGCTGCCTTCCGCATTGGCGAAAACATTGGTGTGACACCGGGGAAGGTCGTGTATCAGAACGACCTAATGCAATTGATCCAATACGCGCCGACTACCGAAAAGGTAAAGCGGCGACCACTGTTGATAATCCCCCCATGGATCAACAAATTCTATATTCTCGATCTGCGGCCGAACAATTCATTTATACGGTGGGCCGTGGAGCAAAATCACACAGTTTTTGTGATTTCGTGGGTCAACCCGGACGAACATCTCGCCGCAAAGACCTTTGCCGATTATATGCGCGAGGGCCCGCTCGCCGCCTTAGAGGCAATCGCTGATGCGACCGGGGAAAGCGAGGCCAACGTCATCGGTTATTGCCTCGGGGGCACATTGCTCGCCTGCACGCTCGCCTATATGGCGGCCAAGCGTGACAATCGGATCAAAAGCGCCACCTTTTTTGTCACGATGGTCGATTTCACCGAAGCTGGCGAGCTTTCGGTGTTCATCGACGAGGAGCAGCTCGCCGACCTTGAGGACCGGATGAACGCCAAAGGGTATCTCGAAGGCCGCGACATGGCGACGACGTTCAGTATGTTGCGCGCCAACGACCTGATCTGGTCATTCGTGGTCAACAATTATTTGCTCGGCAAGTTGCCATTTCCGTTCGACCTTTTGTATTGGAACGCTGATTCGACGCGCATGCCGGCGGCGATGCACAGCTTTTACCTGCGCAACATGTACCAGGAGAACCTGCTCGTGAAACCGGGCGGCATATCCCTCGGCGGGGTGCCAATCGATCTCGGCAAGATCAGGACGCCCGCCTTCATCTTGTCTACGCGCGAAGACCACATCGCACCCTGGCGTTCGACCTATGCCGGCACCAGGCTCTACAAAGGACCGGTCAAATTCGTGTTGTCGGCGTCTGGCCACATCGCTGGCGTCGTCAATCCACCTGGCGGCAAGTACGGTCATTGGGAAAATGCTGAGAATCCGCCGACGCCGGAAGAATGGCTCGCTTCAGCAACCGAGTACCCAGATTCGTGGTGGCCGTTGTGGGAGCGCTGGATCGCGACATATGCTGGCGGCGAAGTGCAGGCGCGGCTGCCAGGCGAGGGTAAGCTGAAGCCAATTGAGGACGCTCCAGGTTCATACGTCAAAGTGCGCGCGGCTGACTGACGAGGGTTAACTCTTATGTTCCCGGTCAAGGGAGAAGAGCGCAGGTAGCCGCTCTGCTCTTTGTTGGTGAGCAGTTTTAGGGTTCTCAGAGGCTGCACAGGGCCCGAGGCGGAGCAGAGACGACGGTTTGATCAAGCTCTTATACGCGGTTTGAGTACGTGCCTTCCGTGTTTCGTCTCGGGGTTTTCCTCGGTTTAAAGGAAGGGCATCAAGCGAAGGCCTGGCCACATAGTTAGCGCCGGGAGTTCCGCACCGCGGCTCCGCCCCCGGGCCTGTGCGGCCGGGTTTTGGTTGGCGTGGCTGACGCCGGCGCGACCGCGTGGCCGATCGCCCACAAGAAGGCGGCGACCTCGCGCGCGATCGCGGCGACGACCACCGGCCGCAGCTTCACGCGCCCGGACCAGATCTCGGATAGCTTCGTGGATCGCATCAGGCACCCAAACCCGGGTCAGCTCGCCAGCCCGATGCAGCCGGGCAAGCCTAACCGCGTCGCGCCGGTTGGTCTTGACGCGCTCACCGGGCCGCTGTGGGATCGGGGCCGGGCGATCACCATGCCGTCATGACCCAGCTCCCGGATCTGGCGATACAGCCCATAGCCCGTGGGACCCGCTTCGTAGCATACATGCAGCCGCTCATAGCGACCTGCTAACTTCTTGATCATCTTCGCAATTGTCGCTGGGCTATTCTCGATCTCGGCGACGAATCGGACGTCACCCGCACGACCACCCTCGGCGATCGCAACCGCGTGCTTCCTCTTGCCAATGTCAAATGCGACAAAGACTTCATTATAATCCCACATGGTCCGTCCTCCGTGCCTGAGGCTCGGCTCGGCCCGTCCGAGCAACCCTCGCTTACTACCGCACGAAAGGGCGGACCGCCGAGCCTCAGCCCGGGAACATGACGTCTAATGGACGGGATCGGGGCCGCTTTGCGAAAGGATTGCGGCGCCGCAGACGATCTGCTAACGGTGGCGGCCATGGTTTGGTGGATGTCGTGCACAGCAGTTTGGCGGCGGGCCGTGTGACACGGGCGGCCATCGTTTGACTTTCTCGATCAAGGTCGCCTCGGGAAACCCGGGCGGCTTTCATCATCAGAGCGAACCTCCCGGATCTTCGGTAGCGGCCCCGTAAGGAGGGTTCGCATGGAGATTTCCCGTTACACCACAAAAGGTGGCATGCACGTCGCCCGCGAGATTTGCGACCAAGAATATCAACCCGCCGGTTATGCACTTGCTCAGAGGCTCGACGAACGCCGTGGCGTCCTGCTTTCGTCTAGCTTCGAGTTCCCCGGCCGCTACACGCGCTGGGATATGGGCTTTGTGGACCCACCGCTCGTTTTTACCGCCCAAGGGCGAAGGTTTGCGGTCGAGTCTTTGAACCCTCGTGGGCGGACCTTGTTGAGAGCGGCCACAGCATCTCTGTCGAATTTACCGGCGGTGCGCTTCGATCGCATTGACCCCGACTTGGTCAAGGGGGAAGTAGCCCAGACCGACGAACGGTTCCCGGAGGAACTGCGTAGCCGTCAGCCCTCGGTGTTTTCGCTGCTACGTGCTTTGATCGATTTGTTCCACGCCAGCGAGGACCAGCATCTTGGGTTTTACGGTGCCTTCGGCTACGATCTCGTGTTT
>JAFAHP010000420.1 GCA_019237175.1 Alphaproteobacteria bacterium | reverse complement strand
TTGGGCGCTTCACGCTTTATGTCGGGACGCAACGCCCGCACACCGCGCGCGCCGACCTGGCGGGTCGTGTCCTCCACATCCCGCAAACGCAGCTCCGCGTTGTCGCCGGTGAAGTCGGCGGCAGCTTTGGCATGAAGGGCGGGCATTATCCCGAATACGGGCTGGCGCTGTGGGCTTCTCGTAAAACCGGACGGCCGGTCAAATGGATTGCCGAGCGCGGCGAAGGCATGCTGAGCGACGACCACGATCGCGACCATGTCAGCGAAGCGGAACTGGCACTCGATCGCGACGGGCATTTCCTCGCACTTCGCGCTCGCAACATCTCAAACATCGGTGCGTATCTTGCGCCGGGCGGCATCATCTCGCCGACCATGCACCTCGGGGGTCTCGCCGGCACCTACACAACCCCTGCGATTTACGTTGAGGTCTCGGCGGTCTTCACCAACACGATCAGCATCGGCCCCTATCGCGGTTCGGGACGGCCCGAAGCGTCCTACATCGTCGAACGTCTGATCGACACCGCGGCGCGCGAGATGCAGATCGATCGGGCCGAGCTGCGCCGCCGCAACACGGTGCCGGCGAGTGAGATGCCGTTCAAGACCGGGCTCGTTTATACGCTCGATTGCGGTGCATTCGGCGAGAACCTCGAACGAGCGCTGGCAACGGCGGATTACCTGGCTTTTGAGCGCCGCCGCGAAGAGGCTGGCAGGCGCGGCCGGCTCCGCGGCATTGGCTTCGCCAACATCATCGAGCAGACCTCGCAGGCGCAGGGCGAGACGGTGATGGTCCGCCTTGACCCGGGTGGCACGGTCACGGTGATCCCGGGCTCGATCTCGCACGGCCAAGGCCACGAGACGATGTACAAGATCGTGTTGAGCGACCGGTTCGGGCTCGACGAGACCGATATCCGCGTGGCGCAGTCCGACACAGATCTAGCGCCCGATGGCGGCGGCACCTATGCCTCGCGCACCGCTGTACTCGGCGGCAGTGCTGCGTCGATCGCGGCCGACAAGCTCCTTGCGAAGGCGCGCAAGATCGCCGCCCACACGATGGAAGCGGCCGAAGCCGACATCGAATTTTCGGACGGTCTGTTCCGCGTCGTCGGCACCGACCGTGAGGTGTCGTTAAAAGACGTGGCGCAGGCCGCCTATGTGCCGTCCCGCCTGCCGCAGGGGCTCGAAACCGGGTTGTACGAGATCGCGAGCTTCTCGCCCGAGATCCCGAACTTCCCCAACGGCTGCCATGTCTGCGAAGTCGAAATCGATCCCGAGACCGGAACTACTCAAGTACTGCGCTATGTCGTCGTCGACGATGTCGGGACGGTCATCAACCCGCTGACATTGGCAGGCCAGATCCATGGCGGGGTGGCGCAAGGTATTGGCCAAGCCTTCACCGAACATCTCGTCTACGACAACCGATCGGGCCAGCTCCTCTCCGGTTCGTTGATGGATTACGGCCTGCCGCGCGCCGACGAGGTCTGCTCATTCGAGATGGACGAGAACCCGGTGCCGACCAAGACCAATCCCTTGGGCGTCAAGGGTGCGGGCGAGGCCGGTAATGTCGGGGCACTCGCCGCCATCATGAATGCCGTCGTCGATGCGCTGGCGCCACTCGGCATCGCGCATCTCGACATGCCGGCCACACCCGAAAAAGTCTGGCGTGCGATCCGCGGCGCGCAACGAGCTTGAGTGGAAACAGGCCGCGTCTTCCCTTTGGTACAAACCCCGGCAGAAAGTCCGCCCGATGACCGCGCGCGCGGCACGATGCCGAGGTTCGCGCGGCTCATCATCGAGACCTCGGGGCTGACCGGCCCCGGTCCGCCTTTGCAAACCTTCGCCGTTGGCTGCGACTTCTATCTGCGGGGGCTGGTCACCATCGTCGATTGTCGGCGGTGCCGGCAACATCGATCGAATGCCGCAGGGATTCGAACTGGCCAGGTGTTCTTTGCGAGTAAAGGGAGCTTAGAAAGCCTGCCGCCCTCCGTGAAAGCGGGGAGCCCATGGGTCCCCGCTTTCACGGGGACAGCAGCTTTGATAAGCTCGCGGGGCTCGCAAAGAAAGCCAGCTGGCTGGGGGACTAGGATTCGAACCTAGACTGGCGGAGTCAGAGTCCGCTGTCCTACCGTTAGACGATCCCCC
>JAFAHP010000300.1 GCA_019237175.1 Alphaproteobacteria bacterium | reverse complement strand
GGCTGGTCGGATCAGGCAACCGCTGCGGCGCTGGCGGCCGCCGATGTCGCGGCAGTACCGTTGTCGGCATTAACGCTAGCCACCCCGCGGCCGCCTGGGTTGGTGCTGGGCTATACCGGGTTTGGCGAGACGGTCCTGACGCGCGCGGTAGAACGAATGGCAGCGGTGCTCGAAAGACTATCTGGTTTGGCTGATTCTCGAGAACTGGAGCTTTTTCCCGACCAAGCGGTCCGCTAGCTTCGTCAGAGACGGACGATCCGGAGCCCATGATCATGCCCGACAGCACCTCCCTGCCCGATTTCGCGCCGACCGCGCGCTCCCGCGTACGCCGCCTGCACGAACGCGGCCGTTACGACCGCGCGACGGTGTACGAGATCCTCGATTCGGCGCTGCTGTGCCATGTCGGATATGTCATCGATGGTTTGCCCTATGTCACGCCGACCTTGTTCTGGCGCGAGGGCGACCGGCTCTACTGGCACGGCTCTTCGGCGAGCCGGATGTTGCGCAAGCAATCAGAGGGCATTCCGGTTTGCGTGACGGTCAGCCATATCGACGGGCTGGTGCTGGCGCGCTCGGGCTTTCACCACTCGCTGAACTACCGTGCGGTGATGGCCTTTGGCAATGCCGCGATGGTGGTTGACGACGGCAAAAAAGCCGCCGGGCTCGACGCCTTTATCGAGCGCCTCTACCCGGGGCGCAACCGCCAGATCCGGCCGATCAGCCGGCAGGAATTGAAGGCGACAACCCTGATGAGCATGGTGATCGACGAGGTTTCGGCAAAAATCCGCGCCCACGGGCCGGTCGACGACGAAGCCGATTACTTGCTCGATTGCTGGGCCGGCATCGTGCCCATTGAGATGCGGCTGGGGGCGGCAATCCCGGACGAACGGCTGAAGTCCGGCATCCCGCTCCTTGACGGCCTCGACCATCTGGCTGCGGGCGGCGTGCTGCCCGAGATCCTGCGCCGGCTGGCCCAGCACGAGGGAGAGTAGGCGCGTCTAATATTCGCAGCGCGAGAGCAAACCATGGAAAATACGCCGCCGCCGGTGACACTCGCCGTTGCGCTCGCCCTCCCGCGGACGCCGGGGCGATCTTCCGAAGTGTTTGTTGACGGCGATCTCGAGGTCAGGTTCGCCGCCCGCCCGACGAATGGGCCGCAGATACCTCATCACCGCGACGAACTGTACTTTGTTGCTGCCGGCACCGGCCGTTATCGGGTGGGCGACGCGGTAAGCGCGGTGAGCGCGGGTGACGTGCTCTTTTGCGCGGCGCATGTCCCTCATGGGTTCGAGGAGATTTCGGACGATTTTTCCGTCTGGGTGGTGTTTTACGGCCCGCAGAAGTCACGGTTCCATTTCGCACTATCGCCAAGCCACCCAGGGCGACCGGCATAGGCCCGATTCCCCCCCTCCGCAATGGACTAATTATCGCCGGGATTCACACCGCTATATTAGCGTCCAATGCTTTTTATAATTCCAGCAGCATTTTCATTCTGCTTGTCGTTGATACTGTTAACGACATCATTGTACATCTCCTTCCTCTGATCGGGCGAGGCTGGACTGTAAGAGGGACCCACGGCCGCGGGGTATTGTTCGCCGCCGTTTGCCGTGTTCGCGGCCTTCGGCTGTCGGAGAACCGGAGTCGGGTTGACCGGCGTCGAGGACCAGCTTCCCAGATGGGGTCCGGGCGCCGTCGGCATCCGCGGTGCCGTTGGGACTTCGCGCGGTGGCGGATAATGGGTCGAAACCGTCGGCGTCGGCGACGGTCTCAGGATTGCCCAGAAGACGCCGATTACGAAAAGAACGGCTATGGCTCCGCCGACAAGCCATAAGCTGCGAACGGGTTTCGTTTGCTGCACGCCATTGTCGCGCTGGCGGGCGGGGGCCAGTTGAGCCGTGCGATCGCGTGGCGCTGCTGCTGTGGTTTGGTCCGACGCAGGTGGGATTTCGGGATGTTGTGGTTGTGCGCCTGTCGCCGCATTGGCTGTGGGTGTTCCCTGTAAAGCCTCGGAGATCGCGGCGCGAACCGCGAAGTCGCGCTCGTATGGCAGCCGACGCTGCAACGCCAGCCGCGCTGGCCGCATCGTCGTCCCGCTTTCGCGCAATAGCTGGGCGAGCTCCGTCACCGCGCCGAGCCGTAGCCGCCGATCATCGCTTGCGAGCGCGGCGACCGTATCGGGATCGAGTTGGCCCGAGCCAGCGAGCGGGTTCATGCTGACGATCAGATCGCCGATACCGCCTTGTACAAACCGTTGCGGCGTCGACGGGGCTCCAGCAGCGCGCGCTCGCCGGAATAGATATCGGTAGAGGGCGTCGATCGTTATCTCTTCGTCATCGGGAGCGGCGGCGCCTGTTTCCAGCCCTTCGACCAGCCATGAGGTAAAAAGGGAATTGCCGCTGGCGGTCTCGCCGCCGGCGCGGAGATCGGGGCCGTCCCAGGCGAACTGCAGCGCGTCGGCAGCTGTCAGTACGTAAAGTCCGGCATCGGCACTGGAAAACGTTTCGGCGGTCACCGCAGGCGCGAGTGCGGCCGACTTCGCATGCTCGGCAAAGGCACCGCTGTGACAGCAGTCGAGGATGATGATCTGACGCTCGGCCCGGCACTCGGCAACAAACTCGCGGATTTCCTGAGCCGAAATGCTTCGGTCGCGCGGTAAATCGAGATTGGAGCCGGTAGTGGCGAGAAACAACCGGTTGCCGCGACCGAGGATGCCATGACCGGAATAATACAGCAGCAGCAAATCATCCGGCGCGCGATCGGTAAAAAAATGGGACAGGTGATCACGCATTGCGACAAAGTCGGCGTTAAGGCTGAGCTCGACAGTGTCAAAGTCGCCGCGTGCGCGGTCGTGCAGAATTTCCCGCAACGCGAGAACGTCGTTCGCGGGAGCGTTGAGGCGTGCGAGACGCTTGTCGGCGAATTCCGACACCCCGATCAAAAGGGCGTGTCGGCCCATTGTGAAGCCGATCAGACGGACGACGGCACAGCGCTCAGTCGCTCCGCCGCGGCCACTAGTTCTTGAAGACTTGTCTTCTTGGGATCGAATTCAAAAGCAAACTTGCTGTGCTTCGTCTCGATCAATACTTTGGTCGCCGCCGGCTGCCGCGAGAGCACACTCTGCAAGGTTTGCAGAAGCGTTTTGATGAATACCGGAGCAACCGAGACAGCAAGGCCACCCAGCGCATCGACAAACACGCCTTTGGCGCCGTCCGGAGCAGCAACCCGCAGAGGTACGACGTGCTCTACGCCGTGACTCCGTTCCAGAATAGAGCGAAGCTCGCTCGATAGCGCGGATATTTCACGCGGCGTCGTGTCGGCGAGCGCGGTGATGCGCAACTGCAGGTCCACTTCGTCCACCCGGAGCACGTTAACTTCAAATTATATCAATCCAAGCTGATAGAGAAGCCGAATGAGGGCGCGGCGGTCGTCGGATGAGACGCACAGCCGCTCAGCCGCGCAATGCGGCAATTTCTGCGGGGGTGTAGCCAATCCCGGTCAAAACCTCCTCCGTGTGCGCGCCGAGTGCTGCGGTGAAGGGCTGTGCGGCGGCGCGTGTGGCCGACATCCGGAACGGCGGGTTCAGCGCCAAAAATACGCCGCCGGCATCAGTGATTTCGGCAAACGCTTGGCGGTGGGCGAGCTGCGGGTCGGCCATC
>JAFAHP010000200.1 GCA_019237175.1 Alphaproteobacteria bacterium | reverse complement strand
ATTGGGCCAAATGCCGGGACTCAATCAGATGTCTTCGGTCAGCTCCGCCGGGGCTTCGGTCATCACCCTGCAGTTCAGCCTGGATCTCAGCCTCGATGTCGCCGAGCAGGAGGTTCAGGCGGCGATCAATGCGGCGGGCAATCTGTTACCATCCGACCTGCCGGCGCCGCCGATCTATGCCAAGGTCAATCCCGCAGACGCGCCGGTGCTGACCTTGGCGCTGACCTCGAAGACGCTGCCGATGACCGAGGTCGAAGACCTCGCCGACACGCGCCTGGCGCAAAAGATCTCGCAACTACCGGGCGTCGGCCTCGTCAGCCTGGCTGGCGGAAACCGCCCGGCGGTCAGGGTGCAAGCAAACAATCTGCAGCTCGCCGCCTACGGTCTCAATATCGACGATCTGCGCACCACCCTCGGCAACGCCAATGTCAACACGCCGAAAGGCAATTTCGACGGACCAAGCCGATCCTCCACCATCAACGCCAATGACCAAATCCACAAGGCCAGCGAATACAACGACCTGGTGATCGCCTATCGCAACAACGCGCCGGTCAAGCTGTCGGATGTTGCGCAGGCTAAAGACGCCGCTGAAAACACCAAGCTTGCCGCCTGGGTCAACACCGATCCGGCGATCGTGATGAATATTCAGCGCCAGCCCGGCGCCAATGTCATCTCGGTTGTCGACAACATCAACAAGCTGCTGCCGGCGCTCAAGGCGTCGCTGCCCGCCGGCGTCGATGTCCAGGTTGTGACCGATCGCACGACGACGATCCGCGCCTCGGTCGCCGATGTCGAATTTGAACTCGGTCTTGCGGTCGTGCTCGTCGTGGTCGTTATTTTCCTGTTTTTGCGCAGCCCGTCGGCCACGCTGATTCCGAGCCTGTCGGTGCCGCTGTCGTTGGTCGGCACCCTCGCCTTCATGTATCTCGCCGGGTTCAGCCTGAACAATTTGTCGCTGATGGCACTGACGATCGCGTCCGGTTTTGTCGTCGACGACGCGATCGTCATGATCGAAAACATATCGCGCTACATCGAGGCGGGTGAGCCACCGGTGCAGGCGGCGCTGCGGGGGTCGGCGCAGATCGGATTTACGATCATTTCGCTGACCGTCTCGCTGATCGCGGTGCTGATTCCGCTGTTGTTCATGCCCGACGTGGTCGGCAGGCTTTTTCGCGAGTTTGCGATCACGCTCGCGGTCACGATCGTGATCTCGGCGGTGGTGGCGTTGACCCTGGTGCCGATGATGTGCGCGCGGCTGTTGCGTCATCACCACCCCTCTGAAATGTCGCTGGTAGCGCGCCGAAGCCAGGAATGGTTCGACCGGCTGATCGCTGAATATGGGCGGCTGCTGGCCTGGGTGCTCGACCATCAGCCGCTGACCTTACTCATCTCGATCGCTACTCTGGCGCTGACAGTGTTTCTCTACATCGTCATCCCCAAGGGCTTTTTCCCGGTTCAGGACACCGGTCTCATTCAGGGAATCTCGGTCGCCTCGCCGTCGGTTTCTTTCGCCGCGATGTCGGAGCGACAGCAGGCGCTGGGGGATGCGATCCTTCAGGACCCAGACGTCACGAGCCTGACCTCATTCATTGGGGTTGACGGCACCAATATGACGCTGAACAGCGGCCGCTTGCTGATCAACCTGAAGCCTCGGGACCAGCGCGCGTTGACCGCCAGCGACATCATCCGCCGGCTGGAAAAGGAGGCGGCCGAGGTCCCTGGCATCACCCTCTTCTTGCAGCCGGTGCAGGATTTGACGATCGACGCGACGATCAGCCGCTCCGAGTACCAGTTCGTACTCGAAGACGCCAACGGCGCCGAATTTGCCAAGTGGGTCCCCAAGCTTATGGCGCGTCTCGATCGCATCCCAGATATCGAGGGTGTCGCCAGCACGTTTTCCGACAATGGTCTTTCGGCCTACGTCGATATCGACCGGGCGACCGCAGCGCGCTTTGGCATTACCCCGGCCACTGTCGACAACGCACTTTATGATTCGTTCGGGCAACGCATCATTTCGACGATTTTTACCCAGTCGAACCAGTATCGGGTAATCCTCGAAGCCGACCCGGCGATGCAACACTCGCTCAGTTCGCTGGGTTTGATCTATCTGCCGTCCTCGACCGCCGTCAATGGGCAGGTGCCGCTGTCGGCGATCGCACACATCGAGGAGCAGACCGCGCCGCTCGAGGTCCAGCATTTGGGACAATTCCCGGCGACGACCGTGTCGTTCAACCTGGCGTCGGGCGCTTCGCTCGGCTCTGCGGTCGACGCAATCCAGCAGGCCGAGAAAGACATCGGCATGCCGATCAGCATGATCACCGTCTTCCAGGGTGCGGCATTGGCCTTTCAGGCGGCTCTCGGCAACGAGCTGATCCTGATCATCGCCGCGATCATCACGATGTATATCGTTCTGGGCGTACTGTACGAGAGCTTTATCCACCCGATTACGATTTTATCGACGCTGCCTTCAGCCGGGGTCGGCGCGTTACTCGCATTGATGATCGACGGCAGTGATCTGAGCGTAATCGCGATCATCGGCATCATTCTGCTGATCGGCATCGTCAAGAAAAACGCGATCATGATGGTGGACTTTGCGCTTGATGCCGAACGCAATGAGGGCAAGTCGCCGCGCGATGCGATCTACCAGGCCTGTTTGTTGCGCTTCCGCCCGATCCTGATGACGACGATGGCGGCGCTGTTCGCTGCCCTGCCGCTGATGCTTGGAACCGGTACCGGATCCGAATTGCGTCATCCGCTCGGGGTGACAATCGTCGGCGGATTGATTTTCAGCCAGCTGCTGACCCTGTTCACGACCCCGGTCATCTACCTCGCTTTCGATCGGCTCGGCGCTTGGCTGCACCACAGCCCGGGCAGCGGTACGGAGCCGCAAACGGCGGTTTAATGCGGCGTTCAGCCACACACAACGGGGAGAACGCCGCCCCCCTCACCCTTCCCTCTTCCCCCGCTGGGGGGAGAGGGTTGAGAAGGGTTGGCGAGGCAAACCCCCGGAAGGCCCGCCCTTGGCGGGCGGCCGTCCGGGGGCTTACCCGGAGCTGGATGAGGGGGGATCGACGCGGTTCGAGGTTCTTCTTGTGAATTTTTCGGCAGTTTTCATTCGCCGGCCCGTCGCAACCACCCTGTTGACGATCGGCTTGGCGCTCGCCGGCTTGTTCGCCTATTTCAAATTGCCGGTAGCGCCGCTGCCGCAGGTCGATTTCCCGACGATTGTGGTCAGCGCGACGATGCCGGGCGCCAGCCCGGAGACGATGGCGACGACGGTGGCCACGCCGCTCGAACGCCATCTCGGTGTTATCGCCGATGTCAGCGAGATGACCTCACAAAGTACGGTCGGAAACAGCCGCGTCACACTGCAGTTCAATCTCGATCGTAATATCGACGGCGCGGCGCGCGACGTCGAAGCGGCAATCCAGGCGGCTCGCGTCGACCTGCCCACTAGCCTGCGTCAAAATCCGACCTACCGCAAGGTCAATCCGGCCGACGCGCCGATCGCCATCCTGACAATGACCTCGGACACCTTGACCCGGGGTCAAATCTACGACGCCGCTTCGACGATTATGCAACAGGCTTTGTCGCAGCTCGACGGCATCGGCCAGGTCGCGATCAGCGGCAGTTCGCTGCCGGCGGTGCGGGTTGAACTGACCCCGCAGGCGCTGTTCAAATACGGGATTGGGCTCGAAGACGTGCGCGCCGCCCTCGCCTCGGCCAACGCCCACGCCCCCAAGGGCGCACTCGAAGACGGCGACCGCCGTTTTCAGATCTACACCAACGACCAGGCCAGTCACGCGGCAGACTACAAGCCGCTCATCATAGCCTACCGCAACGGCAACCCGGTGCGTTTGACCAATGTAGGTGAGGTGCTCGATTCAGTCGAGAATGTGCGCAATCAGGGCCTCGCCAACGGCAAGCCCGCCGTCCTGGTCATTTTGTACCGTCAGCCAGGCGCCAACATCATCGACACCGTCGAGCGCATCAAGGCGATCCTGCCGCAATTGCAGGCCTCGATCCCGCGCGCAATCAATGTCGAGCTGATGATGGATCGGACGACGACGATCCGCGCCTCGCTGCACGACGTCGAACGGGCGCTCTTGATCGCGATCGGACTCGTCATCCTCGTTGTCTTTCTGTTTCTGCGCAATCTGCGGGCGACATTGATCCCGAGCGTCGCCGTACCGGTTTCGCTGATCGGCACCTTTGGCGCGATGTGGCTTCTGGGCTACAGCCTCGACAATCTGTCGTTGATGGCATTGACGGTCTCGACCGGGTTTGTCGTCGACGATGCGATCGTTGTGCTTGAAAACGTAACCCGGCACATCGAGGCCGGCATGACGCGGATGGAAGCCGCGCTGTTGGGCGCCCGCGAGGTCAGCTTCACGGTCGTTTCGATGAGCCTGTCACTGATCGCTGTGTTTGCACCGATCCTGCTGATGGGCGGCATCGTCGGACGGCTGTTCCGCGAGTTCGCGATGACCTTGTCGGTGGCGATCCTGATCTCTTTGATCGTCTCGCTGACGACGACGCCGATGATGTGCGGCCACCTGCTGGCAAACGATCGAAGACGCCGCCATGGGCGGCTTTATCGAAACGGCGAACGCGCATTCGACGCGGTGCTGGGCTGCTATGACCGCTCGCTTCGCTACGCATTGCGCCAGCCGGCGCTCGTCATGCTCAGCCTGGCGGCGACAATCGGCCTCGCCGGTTATCTGTTTACGGTTGTACCCAAGGGCTTTTTCCCGCAGCAGGACACTGGGAGGATGATCGGCGGCATCCAGGCCGATCAGAGCATCTCGTTCCAGCTGATGGAAAAAAAGCTGCGTCAGTTCGTGAACATCATCCGCCGCGACCCGGCGGTCGAAAGTGTCGTCGGCTTCACCGGCGGCTTTCAGACCAATGGAGGTTTTGTCTTCGTCGTTCTAAAACCGCTGTCCGAGCGCAAAGTCTCGGTTATGCAGGTGATCGGCAGGCTGCGTCCCAAGCTCAATCAGGTCGCCGGCGCTCGGCTGTTTCTGCAGGCGGTGCAGGATATTTGGGTCGGCGGCCGGCAGAGCAACGCACAATACCAATACACATTGCAGGGCGACGATACCAAAGGGATTTATGAATGGGCTCCAAAGGTCGAGGCGGCACTGCAAAAAATACATTTGATAACCGACGTCAACCTCGATCAGCAGCAAAATGGGCTGGAGAGTGATCTTGTCATCGATCGCAACACGGCGGCGCGCCTCGGGCTTAACGTCAGCGAAATCGACAACACCCTCTATGATGCCTTCGGTCAGCGCCAGGTCTCGGTCATCTACGCCGCGCAGAACCAGTATCATGTGGTGATGGAGGTGGCTCCGCAGTATTGGCAAAATCCCGAGATTCTGCACGACATTTATGTCAGCACCAGCGGCGGCACGGTCAGCGGCACAAAATCGACCAACGCGCTTGCCGGAACCGTTAGGGCGGGGTCGACGATCAACAATGCCGCCAGCAGCGCGGTCAATAACGCGGCGACCGCCGTCGCCAACAATGCGACGATCGAGGCGGCCGACAACGCCGCCACCAAGATAACCAACTTTGCGGCCGGCGCCACCACCAACAATACGGCGGTCGGCACCGCAGCCATCGCGAGTGCCAGCTCAATTGCCAGCGACAGCGAGCGCAACCAGGCAAACAATGCGCTCGCCAATACCGGGCACGGCTCGACCTCGACCGGTGCGGCGGTCACCACCGCTGCCGAGACGATGGTGCCGCTTTCCGCGTTCGGCCATTTCGGGCCCGGCAAAACGCCGCTTGCCGTCAATCACCAGAGTCTGTTCGTCGCCTCGACGATCTCGTTCAATCTCGCCCCCGGCGTGTCACTGGGCCAGGCGCAACAGGCGATCGACGCTGCCGTCAGCCGTCTCGGCATGCCGGCCACCGTCCGCGGCAGCTTCCAGGGAACCGCTGCGGTCTTCGAGCAATCTTTGGCCAACGAGCCAATCTTGATCGCGGCGGCGTTGCTTGCCGTCTACATCGTGCTCGGCGTGCTCTATGAGAGCTATGTGCACCCGATTACGATTCTGTCGACGCTGCCTTCGGCCGGAGTCGGCGCGATATTGGCGCTGATCGTGACCGACACCGAGTTCAGCATCATCGCGCTGATCGGAGTGATCCTCCTGATCGGGATCGTCAAAAAGAACGCGATCATGATGATCGATTTTGCCCTCGCGGCCGAGCGCAGCCAGGGGCTCAGTTCCCGCGAGGCGATCTACCAGGCGTGCCTGAAGCGCTTCCGCCCAATTATGATGACGACAATGGCAGCGATGTTGGGCGCTGTTCCGCTGGCCATCGGCTTTGGCGAGGGTGCCGAGTTGCGCCGGCCGCTCGGCATTTCGATCGTCGGCGGGTTGATGGTCAGCCAGGTCCTGACCCTCTACACTACCCCGGTGATTTACCTCTATCTCGACCGCTTCCGCTTGTGGGCGCAGCGCCGCTGGCGCCGCGTCAGCGGTCCGCGGCTTGCGGCAGGGCAGGTTCCCGAACCGGGGGAATGACGGACAGAAAGGGGAGATGGCGGCGGGCGGGGGCCGGTGCCATGGCCGCGGCTGCGCTGCTTTCGGCGTGCACGGTCGGCCCCGACTACCGCCGCCCGAGCGCGGCGGTCCCGGCGCAATACAAAGAGGCGTTGGCGCTGCCTGGGTGGAAAGTCAGCCAGCCCGGCGACATGTTCAATCGCGGCGCGTGGTGGTCGATCTACAACGACCCCGTGCTCGATGCCCTTGAGCGGCGGATCGACATTTCCAACCAGAATCTCAAAGCCGCGACGGCTGCGCTGCGCCAGTCGGAGGAAATCGTCGCCGAGGCTCGCTCCGGCTTTTTCCCGACCGGGACAGCGAGCTTTCAGGCACAGCGCTCGCGCAGCAACGGCAGCGCCTCAACCGGCACCGGTTCGGCGGCGTTTGTCGGCACCACAAAGGGCAGGCTTTCAAGCTTTTTCACCGATCAGGTCGCGGCCAGCTGGACTCCCGATCTCTGGGGCCAGGTCCGCCGCGAGGTCGAAGCCAATGTCGCCAACGCCCAGGCGAACGCCGCCGATCTCGCCAGCGCCAGGCTGTCGGCGCAAGGCACCTTGGCCGGCGACTATCTGCAATTGCGCATTGCCGACGAACTGAAACGGCTGCTCGACCGCTTGTCCAAGGATTATGCCGAATCGCTGCGCATCACCCGCAACCAATACGCGGCCGGAACCGCCGCGCAGTCGGATGTGTCGCAGGCCGAGGCCCTGTGGAATTCCACCCAGGCGTCCGCGATTGCGACCGGGGTCACGCGCGCGACCTTTGAGCATGCAATTGCCGTGCTGATCGGGGTCCCGCCGGCCGATCTGACGATCGCGCCGGCCGATTACGAAATTCAGATCCCCGTCATACCATCCGGGCTGCCATCGGCGTTGCTCGAACGCCGCCCCGACATCGCCGCCGCCGAGCGCACGATGGCTGCTGCCAACGCCACTATCGGGGTCCAGGTCGCGGCATTTTATCCGACGATCACGCTGTCCGCCGACGCCGGCACAGCCGCCTCAACACTCCTCGGTCTCGTCGGCAAGAAGGGCGAATTCTGGTCGCTCGCCGGCAGCTTCGCCGAAACCGTGTTCGAGGGCGGGTTGCGCCATGCCCAGGTGGAGGCGGCGATCGCGGTGTTCGATGAGGATTTGGCGAACTACCGGCAAACCGTGCTGACCGCATTCCAACAGGTCGAAGACGAACTGGTGGCATTGCGGATTTATGCCGAGGAAGCGAAAGTTCAGGATGCCGCGGTGGCAGCGGCGCGCGAGGCGGTACGTGTATTCAATAATCAATATCTGGCGGGTACTGTCGCCTTTACCAGTGTGATCGTCGCCGAGGAGACCGAACTCGCCAATTCCGAGACGGCTTTGACGATCCGCCAGAACCGACTCATCGCCAGCGCCAGCCTGATTCAGGCGCTGGGCGGCGGGTGGAATGCTTCCGATTTGCCCAGCCGCGGCGAGATCGAAGAAGCCGCTCCGTTGAATTTCAACCCCCTGCCGCCGATCGTTCCGGTGCAAGGTCAGGGGCATTGAACGGCGATATCTCCTTTATAGCCGCTCTAAAGTTGATGTCGACTAAAGCTCGACCGGCGACTGTATCGCCGGCTAACAGCGGTATGACACCGCCATT
>JAFAHP010000154.1 GCA_019237175.1 Alphaproteobacteria bacterium | reverse complement strand
CGTGCCAAACGCACCCTCGTAGAAGACCCCGTTGTCGGTCGCCGCCATTGCGACGACCCCCGGCACCTCCTCTGTCTCGACACCCCGGCGCAACGCCGCGTCTATGTGAGCGGAAGATTCCATTGCGTTCTCCTATCTTCGGCGCGGCGAGGCGTCCTTTGCCAGTTGCGAAGTGATGTCGGCAAAGGTGACGGCGAGCGAAGTGCGAACGTCGAGCACGGTCGGCGCCCGCGTCGCCAGCGCTTCCGCGAGAGCTGGTGCGATCCCCGCCGGTTCTTCGATGCGCACGCCGCGGCACCCCATCGCGCGCGCAATCGCGGCATGATCCCAGTCGTTGAATTCGGCTGAGAACGGCCCAGACCCGTGCAATACCCAGCCGAGCGCCTTGTTGTTGAAAACGACGGTGATGATTGGGATGTCGTGTTCGACCGCGGTCATCAGCCCATTCATGGTCATCGCAAAACCGCCGTCGCCGCACACTGCGACGACCGGCCGGTCGGGGTGGACGAGCTTGGCGCCGAGGGCGGCCGGGATGGCAAATCCCATCGGACCCGAGCCGGCCGCCTGCAAAAACCCCTCCGCCCGTTTTGTCTGATAAAAATGCGTCATCATGATGCGGTTTTCGCCGGCGTCGCAGGTAACGATCGCATTCTCCGGCAGGCCGCGCTGCAACTCGCCGATCAGCCGCTGCGGCAATATCGGCACGTCATCGGCAAAATAGGCGCGCTCGTCGAAATAACCGCGGCGCTCGCGATGCCCGGCAACGCGCCGTTCGGCTTCATCTCGGCGCCCCGTCCCGCGCATCTTGGTTTCGGCGGCGAGTTGGCCGAGGATGACTGCTGCGTCGCCGAGCAGGATATGCTCGGCCGGGTAATTCCACGACGCATTGCGCGGCTCGATGTCGATCTGGATAAAGGTTTGCCTGGTCGGGTCGAGCAATGCCCGGTTTTCCCAGGCGGTGTCGCTCGGCGACAACTTCGAACCGACGACGACGATGAGATCGGCCTCGGCGATGCAGGCGTTGCCGGGCTCGGTGCCGAAGGTTCCAAACACCCCCAGCGCCAGCGGATGGGTCTCCGCGAAGGTCCCCTTTCCGGCCGCGGTTGTTGCCACCGGCAGGCCTGCCGCCTCGGCAAGCTCGCGCAACTTATCGTAGGCGCGGGCAATCCGCACGCCGTTGCCGGCGATCAGCACCGGCTTTTGTGCGGCGAGAATGGCAGTAGCGGCGGCCTCGACCTCGCGCTGTTCGGCTGGTTGAGGGATGGCGGGCAGGTAATAGCGGGTCGGGTATAGCATCGGCTGCGAGTCTGGGGCGACGGCGCCGGCGAGCGAATCATGGCTGTAGAGGATCGCCACGGGCCCGGGTTGCCCTGAGAGCGCATGCTTGATGCCGAGTTGGGTCGCCTGCACCGCGGCGATCGGGTCGTGCGCCTGCATGACGTGCTTGGTGACCCCACTAAAAGCGCGCCGCGCGTCCCAGCTGCCCCAATCGCCGGTGCCCTGCTGATAGGGCGCATGCAGCGGAAAGCGCGGAGCGTCACTGAAATCGGTCAACAGCAGCATCGGCGAGCTTGATAGATGCGCCTCGATCGTGCCGATCAGTCCGTTGCCGAGCACCCACGGCCCCTGGCCAAGCAATACGCCGGGACGGCCCGTCAGCCGGCCATAGACCTCGGCCATGACCCCGCCCAGCGACTCCTCGCGCACCAATACCGTCCGAATGGAATTCTGGTATTGGCTGAGGCCCGATACGATGCGGCCGGTGTGGCCGCCGGAAATGCCAAAGACCATCTCGATCCCGGCTTCCTCGAGCACCCGGGCAACAAGCACATTCGCCGGCATTTCTTCGGTCAGCATCGGCTCGATCGGCATGGCTTCTCCTCCCTCGGCTTAATGCGCGCCAAGCTTGCATCCTTGCCGCGACGAAGACAATGATCGGGCAGGAGAAAGGCAAGGCAGCAGATGCAATTGAGCCTGATTGTGCGCGGTCAGCATCCGGCGGGAGACGACATCCGCGCGCGGCTCGCCGATGATCTGACACTGGTCCGCCGCGCCGAGGCGCTCGGCTTCGACGGGCTCGTCAAAGGCTCGCATTACAGCGCTCATCCGCTGCAATCCTTGCAGCAGATCCCGTTTCTGGCGCAGGTCGCCGCGATCGCGCCGCGGCTGCGGGTGATTTGCGGTCTCGTTCTGTTACCGTTGCACAAACCGCTCGAGATCGCCGAGCAGCTCGCCACACTCGATATCATCAGTGACGGCAAGCTGGTCTTTGGCTGCGGTCTCGGCTATCGCGACGTCGAATTCAAAGCCTTTGGGCTCAGCCGCAAAGACGCGGCAGCGCGCTTCGAGGAATGCCTCGCCGCGGTTAAGCGGCTGTGGGCGGAGGATTTTGTCGATATGATCGGTTCGCATTTCGTGCTCGACCATGCGAACGCCACCGTCAAGCCGCTCCAAAAGCCGCATCCGCCGATCTGGATCGGAGCGAATGCCGACGTCGCGGTGCGGCGTGCTGCCCGGCTTGGCGACTGCTGGTACATCAACCCGCACAGCACCCTGACGACCCTAGCGCGGCAAATGGACATCTATCGCCGCGAGCTCGATTCCTACGGCAAGCCGTTCCCCACCGAATTGCCGATGCGCCGCGAGGTATTTGTCGCACGGACACGCGATGAGGCGATCCGCCGCGCGCGGCCCTATCTCGAAGCCAAGTACCAGACCTATCGCGCCTGGGGCCAGGACCAGGTGATGCCGCAAGGCGATGATTTCGACCGCGATTTCGATGAGTTATTGGATGACCGCTTTCTGATGGGCTCAGCGGAAGAGGTTGGCGAGAAGCTGATCGACCTCGCGCGCTGCTTCGGGGTTAATCACCTGGTGGCGTCGGTCCACTGGCCGGGCATGCCCAACAGCCTCGCGCTCGACCAGATGGAGATGCTGGCCCACGAGGTCATGCCCGCCGTCCGCCGCGCCTGAGACGGTCGGTCGGTGCGGCGTTCGCGCCGGGTCCTATTTGTGAGAGATGCAGTAAAAGCAACGTACGACCGCCAATAAAAGCCGGAGGCATGCATACCGAAGCTAAGAATTCGCGAGCCGAGCGCATCGCTCGAACTGTTCGCTGCTGAACTAGAGGCATGATCCGATCCGTCAAGCCAGCGGGGTGAATTTTGGTGACAGACCTCAGAGCCGATTACGTCGTGATCGGCGCGGGTTCGGCAGGCTGTGTCGTTGCCGCCCGGTTAAGCGAGGACGGCGCGCGGGTCGCCCTGCTCGAGGCCGGACCGCGCGACTGGCATCCGATGATCCACATCCCCGCCGGGGCGTTGCGTCTGCGCGCCAACCCGCTGGTCAACTGGAACTATTACACAGAGCCCGAACCCGGTGCTGGTCAGCGCCGCTTGCACTGGCCACGTGGCCGAGTGCTGGGAGGCACGAGCTCGATCAACGGCATGCTTTACGTGCGCGGCAACCCGGCCGATTACGACAGCTGGGCGCAGATGGGGTGCCGAGGATGGAGTTATGCCGATGTGCTGCCATTTTTCAAGAAATCGGAGAATTATCGTTTAGGTGACCCCGAATACCGCGGCACCGGCGGACCGCTGCCGGTCGAGGATTACCGCACGATCCTGCCGCTTACTCACCGGTTTGTCGAGGCCGCTCAGCAGGTGGGCTTTGAACTGACGCCCGACTACAACGGCGCGGTGCAAGAAGGGGTTGGCTACTCGCAGATGACCCGCCACGGCCGGTTTCGTGGTTCGACTGCGCGGACCTTCCTTGCCGAGGCTCGCCCGCGCAAGAATTTACGGGTAATCACCAAGGCCGTCGCCACCTGTCTCGGGTTCGACGGCCGACGCTGTACCGGGGTCGCTTTTCGACGAAACGGCAACATCGAGCGGATCGTCGCATCGCGTGAGGTGATTTTGTGCGGTGGAACCGTAAATTCCCCCCATCTATTGCAGGTCTCGGGTATCGGTCCGGCATCCCACTTAAAAAATATCGGCGTCCCGCTCGTGCTTGACCTCCCCGGGGTCGGGGCCAATTTGTCCGACCATTTTGCCGCGCGCGTCTCGCATCGAGTGAAAGGCGAAGTCTCAGTGAACGAACTCGCGCGTGGGGGCCAGCTGATGCGGGAAATCGGCCGTTACGCCGCCACTGGGAACGGGGCTTTGACTTTCGGTGTCACGACCGCAATGGTGTTTTGTCGTAGCCGCGAGGGGTTGGTCAGCCCCGACTTGCAAATGCTGTTCACGCCGGGGAGCTACGACCCAAGCGGCTACGGCCGCCTCGAACGCGAACCGGGGATGACGATCGCGGTTTGCCTGGCGCGGCCCGACAGCCGCGGCACGATCATCGCGCGCTCGGCCGATCCCTTTGATCGACCGGCGATCCGGCCGAACTACCTTTCGGCATCCACCGACATCAACGTGCTCCTGGCGGGGATCGAGCGGGCTCGGGGGATCTTTTCAGCGCCTGCGCTCCGCCGGTACAGCGCGGCCGAGACGATGCCCGGCGCCGACCAGCAAACGCAGGAGCAGCTCGAAAGCTTCCTACACCGCGACGGGACGAACCTGCACCACCCGGTGGGCACCTGCCGAATGGGCCAAGACCCGATGGCGGTCGTCGACCCGCGGCTGAGGGTTCGCGGTGTCCATGGGCTGCGGGTGATTGACGCCTCGATCATGCCGACCGTAACCAGCGGCAACACCAATGCGCCGACCATCATGATCGGCGAAAAGGGTGCGGCGATGATCCGCGAAGACGCGCGCGGCGCCTGAAGAGGGCCGTGGCCATCCGAGTTGTTGTCGGGGGAATTGCTTTTGCGTCGTGGAGTTTGCGCTTGCGACGCCCTTGCGACATGGGCAATTTTCATTATATTGCCCTCGGTAACCACATTCGTCCGCGTTGCGGACCGGTTTGCAGGGTGGGCCGTGGGCCCACTTTTTTGTGCTGGTCCCACGAGGTTCGCGGAGCAGAGGGTCGGATTTTTGATCGATTCTAACGGCATCGCAAAAATGATCGAGCCATCGCTGACAGCGATGGGATATCGCGTCGTCAGAGTGATGCTTGTTGGCGGCCGCCGTGTCACGTTGCAGATTATGGCTGAGCGGGTTGATGACGCGCCGCTAACCCTCGATGACTGCACACGGATCAGCCAATCGGTTTCGACGCTGCTCGACGTCGACGACCCGATTCCTTGCGCTTATACTCTCGAAGTCAGCTCACCCGGGATCGATCGCCCGCTGGTACGACCGGAAGATTACGACCGCTTCAGCGGTTTCGAAGCCAAGATCGAGCTGCGTGCGCCCGTCGATGGGCGCAGGCGATTTCGTGGGCGGTTGCTCGGCACGGCGGAGGGTGGTATCCGCCTCGCCACGGCGGCCGGCGAAACCCGCCTGCCGCTTTCCTTGGTAGCACGGGCGAGGCTCGTCATTACCGATGAGCTAATAAACACCACTCAACCGCGCTCACATTGAAGCGATAACCCAACAAAAAGGTGCTTGGAATCTTCATGGAAAGCACTGTCACTTATGCCCGCCCGGAGTTGCTCCAGGTCGCCGATACCGTCGCCCGCGACAAAGGCATCGATCGCGACGAGGTCATCGAGGCGATGGAGCAGGCGATCCAGAAAGCCGGGCGCTCGAAATACGGCCAGGAATACGATATCCGTGCCGAGATCGACCGGCGCAATGGCGAAATCCGGCTGTTGCGGTTTCGCGAGGTGGCCGACCCGATCGAAAACGAAGCGACCCAGATCGGGCTGGCCGAAGCTCAGCGGCTCAACCCGGAAGCGGAGATCGGCGATTATATTACTGATCCGCTACCGCCGATCGATTTCGGCCGCATTGCGGCGCAGACCGCGAAGCAAGTAATCGTTCAAAAGGTCCGCGACGCCGAACGGCAGCGCCAATTCCTCGAATACCGAGACCGCGTCGCCGAGATCGTGAACGGCCTTGTCAAGCGGGTCGAGTTTGGCAACGTCGTTGTCGATCTCGGCCGGGCTGAGGCCATGGCGCGGCGCGACGAGTTACTCCCGCGCGAGAGCTTCCGTCAGGGCGAGCGCATGCGCGCTTATATCTATGACGTACGCCAGGAGCCGCGTGGACCGCAGATCTTTCTGTCGCGTACTCACCCGCAATTCATGGCGAAGTTGTTTGCGCAAGAGGTGCCGGAGATCTACGACGGCATTATCGAGATCAAGGCGGTAGCGCGCGATCCCGGCAGCCGCGCCAAGATCGCCGTCGTATCGCGCGACAGTGGCATCGACCCGGTCGGCGCCTGCGTCGGCATGCGTGGCAGTCGGGTGCAGGCGGTTGTCGGCGAATTGCAGGGCGAGAAGATCGATATCGTGCCGTGGGCATCAGATCCGGCCACGTTTGTCGTCAATGCGCTGGCGCCGGCCGAGGTCACCAAAGTGGTAATGGACGAGGAACAGCGCCGGGTCGAGGTGGTCGTTCCTGACGATCAGCTCAGTCTGGCGATTGGCCGTCGTGGTCAGAACGTCAGGCTTGCCTCGCAGCTGACCGGTTGGGACATTGACATCCTCACCGAAGCCGAAGAATCGGAACGGCGAACTGAAGAATTCCGTATTCGCAGCAAGACGTTCATCGATGCACTCGATATCGACGAGGTTATTGCCCATCTGCTCGTGACCGAAGGCTTCACTTCGCTTGAAGAGGTCGCCTATGTAACAGCGAATGATTTGGCGGATATCGAAGGCTTTGACTTGGATATCGCGGCGGAGTTGCAAGCGCGGGCGCGCACGGCGCTGGAGCGCCGAGATCGCGAATATGAGCGGCGCCGTGTAGAGCTCGGAGTCGCCGACGATTTGGCGACGCTCAACGGCATGACGCCCGCTATGCTTGTAGCGCTGGGAGAAAAGGGTATTCGAACGCTGGACAATTTGGCCGATCTCGCCGGGGACGAGTTGGTGGAGCTGCTCGGCTCGAACGCAGGCAGTACGGCACTCGACCTCGAAGCCGCCAATGGGCTGATTATGCAGGCCCGCGCGCATTGGTTCGAAGATGACGCCGCGTCGCATGCAAACCCAGCTCGGGAGTAGGCGCTACGAGCGTTGACAGCACTAACCGCGGCGCGGTGGCGCCCGACAAAGCCGGCCGAACCGGGCCGCTGCGTCGTTGCCTGCTGACTGGCGAGCGCGGCGATCGCGCGTTTTTGTTGCGCTTTGTGATCGGGCCCAGCGGCGAACTGGTGCCGGATATGGCGACGCGGCTGCCCGGTCGGGGTTGGTGGTTGTCGCCGCGGCGCGATATAGTGGAACAGGCGGTGGCAAAGCGCGTGTTTGCGCGAGCGGCGCACCGCTCTGTTGCCGTGCCGGTTGGGCTTGCTGATCACATCGAAGCTCTGCTGGTGCGGCGTTGCATCGATGCGCTCGGGCTTGCGCGGCGGGCAGGGCTGGCGCTCGCCGGGTTTGAACGCGTGGTAGGAGAAATACGCAGCGGCAAGGCTGCCGTACTGCTCGCCGCGCTGGATGGAGCCGAGGGCGGACGCCGCAAACTGGTCGGGCTCGGCCGCTGTCTGCCGCTCGTGTGCGTGCTCACAGCCGCGGAGATCGGCACGGCCTTTGGTCGCGAGCACGTCGTAAATGCGTCGCTCGGAGCCGGCCCTCTGGCGAGCCGGATTGTGGTCGATGCGATGAAACTGGCCGGCTTTCGCGCTAACGCGGCGGTCGAGCGACCGGCAAGCCTTCTGCCGGGCGGGTGCGATAGAATGACGGTATTGGAGCGCCATGACCGACGCAACTGAGCAAGAACAGAAACGGCCTCTGACTCTGACGCGTCCCGGTGGCCGATTAGAGTTGCGCAAGGCCGGGGTTGAAACCGGGCAGGTGCGCCAGAGTTTTTCCCATGGCCGCTCGAAGACCGTCACCGTCGAAGTCCGTAAGAAACGGATGATCGGGGCGGGCGCGCTCGAACCCGGAAAGGCAGAGGGGCCGCCGACGGCGGCCCACGAGGTGGCGCCGGCTGTGCGCCAGCCACTGTCGGAGCCTGCCCGCCGCCCGGTTCTGATACCGCGCACCTTGACTGACGAGGAGCGTGCCGGTCGCGTACGCGCGTTGCAGGACGCCAAAAAATCCGAAGAAGAGGCCCGCCTGCGTGCCGCGCTCGCCGAAGCCGATCGCCGGCGCCAGGAGGAAGAACGCGCCGCCGAAGAGGCGCGGCAGCGTGCTGAAGAAGAAGCGCGTCTTAAGGCTCAGGAGGAAGAGGCCCGCCGTCTAGCCGCCGAGGAAGCGCGCCAACGCGTTGAGGAAGAGGCACAGCGGCGCAAGGAAGAGGAGTCGAGGCGCGAGGTCGCCGAGCGAGCAGGCAAGGCGGCGGCGGCCAAAGTCGCCGCCCTCGCCGCTGCCGGCAAGGTCGCGATGCCGGCCGAGGAGGAAGAGGAAGAGCTGCCGGCACCGCGGCGTGGCGCCAGGACGGAGGTTAAAAAACCCACGGCGCCGGCGCGGCGAGACGAGACGAGGCGGCGAACCGGAAAACTTACGGTCACCCGCGCGCTTTCGGGTGATGACGGGGAGCGAATGCGCAGCCTCGCCTCGGTGCGCCGCGCGCGCGAGCGCGAACGGCTCCGGCTGCACCAGCGGGCTCAAGAAGCGCAGAAGGTGGTGCGCGATGTCGTCGTCCCCGAGTCGATCACGGTGCAAGAATTGTCAAACCGCATGGCCGAGCGCGGCACCGATGTGATCAAGGCGCTAATGCGCATGGGGGTGATGGCAACAATTAATCAGTTGGTTGATGCCGACACCGCGGAACTCGTCGTGAGCGAATTTGGCCACCGCCTGCGCCGGGTCTCGGAGGCCGATGTCGAGGTCGGTTTGCGCGGCCAGGAAGATGCCGAAGAGATGCTGGAGCCCCGCGCCCCGGTCGTCACCGTCATGGGTCATGTCGATCACGGCAAGACCTCGCTGCTCGACGCTCTGCGCGAGACCGACGTCGCGGCGGGCGAGGCCGGGGGCATCACCCAACACATCGGCGCCTATCAGGTCACCCTGCGGAGCGGCAAACAGATCACGTTCATTGACACTCCCGGTCACCAAGCATTCACCGCGATGCGGGCGCGCGGCGCCAACGTCACCGACATCGTAGTCCTGGTGGTCGCCGCTGATGACGGCATCATGGAGCAAACCGTCGAAGCGATCCGACATGCGAAAGCGGCCCATGCGCCCATCATCGTCGCGATCAACAAGATCGATAAACCGGAAGCGCGTCCCGACCGGGTGCGGCAGGAGCTGCTGCAGCATGACGTCGTCGTTGAGCAGATGGGCGGCGATGTGCTCGACGTCGAAGTGTCGGCGTTAAAACGAACCAACCTCGAGCGCCTTGAAGAAGCGATCTTATTGCAGGCTGAACTGCTCGACCTGAAGGCCAATCCGAACAGGCCCGCCGAAGGTGTGGTGCTCGAAGCCAAGCTTGAACGCGGTCGCGGTCCGGTTGCCACGGTGCTGATCCAGCGCGGGACGCTGCACGTCGGCGACATCTTTGTTGCCGGCAGCGAGTGGGGCCGGGTCCGGGCGCTGGTTGACGACCGCGGACAGAGCCAGACGCAGGCGACCCCGTCGGCGCCAATCGAGGTTTTGGGGCTCAACGGCATTCCGCTGGCGGGCGACGATTTCGTGGTCGCCGAAAACGAAGGGCGCGCTCGCGACATTGCGGATTTTCGCCAACGCCGCCGTCGCGAGGCAGCTGCCGCGGTGGGGGGCCGCGGGACTCTCGAACAGATGTTCTCGCAAATCGCCGCTGGCGCCAGCAAGGAGCTGCCGGTGGTTGTCAAATCGGACGTCCAGGGATCGCTCGAAGCGATCACCAGCTCTCTCGACAAGATTGCGACCAACGAGGTATCGCTCCGCGTCTTGCATTCGGCGGTCGGCGGAATCACCGAAAGCGACGTAATTCTGGCTAAGGCCTCAGGGGCAGTCATCATCGGTTTTAATGTTCGTGCTAATCCACAGGCACGCGACTTAGCGCGACGCGACGGTGTCGAGGTCCGTTATTACTCGATCATTTACAATCTGATCGACGACATGCGCGGCGCCTTGTCGGGGCTATTGGCTCCGACCTTGCGCGAACGCCTCTTGGGCAACGCTTCGATTCGCGAAGTGTTCAGCATTACTCGCGTGGGGAAGGTCGCAGGTTGCTTGGTTACCGAGGGTCTCGTCCGCCGCGGTGCAAAAGTCCGACTGTTGCGCGACGACGTCGTCATCCACGAGGGCTCCCTTAAGACATTAAAGCGGTTCAAGGACGAGGTCCGCGAGGTCCGAGAGGGCTACGAATGCGGGATGGCGTTCGAGAATTATCAGGATATCCGAAACGGCGATGTCATCGAGTGCTTCGAGATCGAAGAGGTCGCCAGGACCCTGTAAACGGCGGCTGGTCGATGGATCGTAAGGCGCACGATTACGAAATTAACCACCGGGCGCGTTCCCGAGATCGGTATGCGGCCCGAAAAATCAATCGCAGCACGAACCAGCGCCAGCGGCGTGTGGCCGAAGCGCTGCGTCACATTTTGGTGCGGATCCTGCGCGACGACGAATGCCGTGACCCGGTGCTGCGCGAGACGAATATCACCGTGACCGAAATCCGCATCAGCTCCGATTTGCGCAATGCGACGGCGTATGTGATGCCGTTAGGCGGTGTTAACGCCGCGGAAGTGATCGCGGCGCTCACGCGCAGCGCCGGCTTCCTGCGAGGCCGCGTAACCCGCGAGCTGGCATTGCGCTATACGCCGAACCTGGTGTTCTCGCTCGACCACACTTTCGATCAGGCCGACCACATCGCCGCCCTCTTGGCGCTGCCCGAAGTCAGGCGCGACCTGTGCACCTCATCGCCCGATGCCGGGGCCGGCGACAATGCCGGATGATCGTCAGCTAAGTGGCTGGCTTGTTGTCGACAAACCTCGAGGGCTTACATCCAACCTGGTTGTCGGCCGAGTTCGTCGCGCACTGGGCGCAAAGGCCGGACATGCCGGCACCCTGGATCCGCTGGCGACAGGTGTGTTGCCGATCGCCCTTGGCGAGGCGACAAAAACAATCGCTTTCGCCATGAATGGACCGAAGCGCTACCGGTTTCGTATCCGCTGGGGCATTGCGCGCACAACCGACGACACCGAAGGTGACATCAGCGCGGAGAGCGGAGTGCTGCCCGAGAAAGCCGCGATCGAAGCAGCATTGCCGCGGTTTTGCGGCACGATCATGCAGAGGCCGCCAGCCTACTCCGCTCTCAAGATCTCCGGGCGCCGCGCTTACGCCTTGACCCGCGCCGGACGGCCGCCGCCATTGTGCCCGCGCCCGGTAGAGATTTTCAGTCTCATAATGATCGACATGCCCTGCTTGGACCACGCCGATTTCGAGGCGGTTGTCGGAAAGGGGACGTATATCCGAGCGCTTGCGCGTGATCTTGCGGCAAACCTTGGCACGCTCGGCCACGTTGCATCCTTGCGCCGCCTGTCGGTCGGGCCGTTCACGGAAGCCCACGCAATTTCACTGGAATACGCAGCTAATCCACAACATATTGCGCCTGATAGCAGCGCCCTGCTGCCGATTGGAACCGCGCTGGCGGGGGTCCCGGCCGTGGCAGTGGCGGGGGCTGAGGCTGATCAGTTGCGTCACGGGCAGCGCGTTAGGTTCCACGGACCGCGCCGAGCGGAGCGAACCCAGTGGCCGGATGCCGGCACCATCGTCAGCGCATGGCACGACAATGATCTGGTCGCCTTGGCAAAGGTGGAGGGTACCAGCCTTCGACCGTTACGGGTAATCAATAGCTGACGAGGTTTTGATCGATGTCAATCACCGCCGAGCGCAAGCAAGTACTTATTTCCGAATACGCCACCAAACCAGCCGATACCGGATCGCCCGAAGTGCAGGTCGCGATTTTGAGCGAGCGGATACGCAATCTTACCGACCATTTGACGAGCCATAAGAAAGATTTCCATTCGCGGCGCGGCCTGCTCGTCATGGTGGGTCAGCGACGCCGCCTGCTGGATTACCTCAAGCGGTGCGATCAGGGCCGCTACGAAACCCTGATCGCCCGATTGGGACTGCGACGCTGATGCCGTTTACATCATTTGCCGGCTCGGCAATTTTTGCCTCTTTTCGGATTGGGCACACCAGAGTGGGTATCAATAGATGAGCCAATCGGCATGGCAGACGTTGCAGCTGCAATGCGGACCGAAGCGGTCGGGCCGCGCGCCGGACTTCCAAAGGGATGAACAAGAATGTTCCAAATCTATCGCAAAGAGTTGATGTGGGCCGGACGACGCTTGACCCTGGAAACTGGGAAGCTTGCCCGCCAAGCCGACGGTGCGGTTCTTGCCACCTATGGCGATACCGCAGTCCTGTGCACTGCCGTCGCAATGAAAAGCGCAAAGGCTGGTCAGGACTTCTTTCCGTTGACGGTCAATTACCAAGAAAAAACTTTTGCTGCCGGCAAGATACCCGGCGGCTTCTTTAAGCGGGAAGGCCGTCCCTCAGAACGGGAGACCCTTGTCTCTCGGCTCATCGACCGACCGCTACGCCCGCTTTTCGCGCCGGGATTTCGCAACGAGACGCAAATCATCTGTACCGTTTTGAGTCACGACCTGGAGAACGATCCCGATATTGTCTCGATGATCGGTGCCTCGGCGGCGCTGACAATCTCCGGCATCCCGTTTCTCGGGCCCATCGGCGGCGCCAGGGTGGCGTATATCGACGGGGGTTACGTGCTGAACCCGACCTTGGCCCAACTGCCGCGATCTCACCTCGATCTCGTCGTCGCCGGTACTGCCGAAGGTGTGTTGATGGTGGAATCGGAAGCGCGAGAACTCCCCGAAGACGTGATGCTGGGGGCAGTGACCTTTGGACATCATGAATTTCAGCCGGTTATCCAGGCGATCATCGAACTCGCGGAGACTTGCGCGCGCGAGCCATGGGATCTGCCGCCGCCCCCGCGCGAGTACGGCGCGATCGAGACGAAGCTGCGCGAGACGATCGGTCCCGCGATCGATACCGCCTACCGCGAGCAAGGTAAGCAGGATCGCAGCAACCGGCTCGATGCCGCCAAGGCGCAAGCCATCGAATTGTTCGCCGAAGAGGAACATTGCGCACTAGCCGCCAAGATATTTAAGGATCTGGAAAAGGAGATTGTACGCGGCGGCATTTTGCGGGGCGGCAACCGTATCGACGGCCGCGACTCACGGTCGGTTCGGCCGATTATGGCAGAAGTCGGGATTTTGCCACGAGCCCACGGTTCGGCTCTGTTTACTCGCGGCGAGACGCAATCCTTGGTGGTGGCGACTTTGGGAACCGGCCAAGACGAGCAGGTCATCGACGCCCTCGAGGGTGAGTATCGCGAAAATTTTATGCTGCATTACAATTTCCCGCCCTACTCGACGGGTGAGGCGGGGCGCATGGGATCTCCCGGGCGGCGCGAGGTCGGTCACGGCAAACTCGCGTGGCGCGCGATCCATCCGCTACTGCCGCCAAAGGACAGTTTCCCTTATACAATCCGGCTCGTTTCCGAGATCACCGAGTCAAACGGCTCCTCGGCTATGGCCTCGGTATGCGGCGCCTCGCTCGCCTTAATGGATGCAGGAGTGCCGCTACCGCGCCCGATCGCCGGCATTGCAATGGGACTTATCAAAGAGCCTGAGAGCTTTGTGGTACTTTCCGACATCCTGGGCGACGAGGATCATCTCGGTGACATGGACTTCAAGGTTGCGGGCACCGAAAAGGGTGTGACGGCGCTACAGATGGACATAAAGATCACCTCGATCACCGAGGAGATTATGCGCATGGCACTGAACCAAGCGCGCGAAGGCCGTATTCACATCCTCGGCGAGATGGCGAAGGCGCTGACTGGTGCGCGTGAGGAGATCAGCGGCAACGCCCCGCGCATCACGACCTTGACCATTCCAAAAGACAAAATTCGCGAAGTGATCGGCTCGGGAGGCAAGGTCATCCGCGAGATAACTGAAACCACCGGCGCTAAGATCGATATTGACGACGACGGCACGGTCAAGGTCGCCGCCACCGACGGGAACGCCGCGCAGGCGGCGATTGATTGGATCCGAGGTATCGTTGCCGAGCCTGAACTCGGTGCAATCTATAACGGCAAGGTGGTCAAAACCGTCGATTTCGGCGCGTTCGTCAATTTTCTCGGCTCGCGTGACGGGCTTGTGCACATCAGTGAATTGGCGCCGCATCGCGTCGGCAAGGTTGGCGATGTCGTCAAGCTTGGGGACAGTGTCAAGGTTAAGGTGGTGGGTTTTGACGAACGCGGCAAAGTTAAACTCAGTATGCGTCAAGTCGATCAACAGACCGGCGAAGATCTTGGCAACAGACGCGCCGAGTCGGCGCGGCCGCCTGAGCCGGCCAAGGTGGCGCCCTGAGGCATCGATGCTGATGGCAGAACCGAACGGGCGCTTTCGCAGGCGATAGCACGCCAATGCATCGTCCGGACAGCGCGGCATCCCGTCTAGGCGAGCTTGATCTTCCCTCGGTGATCGGGCATCGCGGTGCCGCTGGTGTGGCCCCGGAAAACACGCTAGGCGGGCTGCGGCGGGCGTCCGCCCTCGGCTGTCGGTGGGTGGAGTTCGATGTCAGGTTAACCGCCGATCGCGAACTGATCCTGTTCCATGATGATCGACTTGAGCGAACCACCGACAGCTGTGGAAACGTCGGCGCATTGCCGTCATCGGCGATTCGCTGCTGCGACGCGGGGGCCTGGTTTGATGCCTCGTTTGCCGGGGAGCGGGTGCCGACGCTGGCCGAGGCAATCGAGCTACTCTCGGAACTCGGCTTGGGCGCCAATGTCGAGTTAAAGTCGCAACGCGGCAACGCAATTCAAACCGGGATGGCGGCGGCTGATCTGCTGGCGCGGTTGTGGCCGCAACATTTGCCCCGACCGCTGATTTCAAGCTTTTCTCCCGATACGCTCGAGGCGGCTCGGTATCGTGCGCCTACCATGGCCCGTGGTCTATTGCTGCGCGGCGCCGGCGGTCGCTGGCGGCGCGCGGAGGCGCTGGGTTGCGCGACAGTAAATGCCGATCATCGGTTTCTACGGCCTGCTGTTGTCGCCCAAATTCGGAATGCGGGATATTCGGTGCTGGCCTACACGGTAAACGAGCCGGCGCGGGCGCGCGAACTGTTCGCTTGGGGGGTGTGTTCGGTCTTCTCGGATGTTCCGCATATGATACTTGCCCAGATGCCACCAGGCCTGCCGCAATCCAACGCTACGCCGCCGCCGCTGCTCGCAGGCTCCGCCCGACGGGAAGCCCTGATGTGAAGCCTTTGAATCCGATTGTGATTTCAGGTCGGGAAGTGTTGCCGCTCGTCGAAGGCGGTAAGGGCATCTCAGTTTCCAACGGCGAAAGTTCCGGCGCGTGGGCGGCAACCGGCGCCGTGGGGACCTTCTCAGGGGTCAATGCCGACAGCTACGGCGAAGACGGCGCGCTGATCCCGCAACTCTATTACGGCCGCACGCGGCGCGAGCGGCATGAAGAGCTGGTGGCTTATGCGATCGCGGGCGGTATCCAGCAGGCGCAGGTGGCGCATGAGCGTGGCAACGGCGAGGGCCGTATCCACATGAATGTTCTGTGGGAAATGGCTGCCGCAGAGCGGGTGTTGCATGGCGTGCTCGAAGGCGCCAAAGACTTGATCCACGGCGTTACCTGCGGTGCCGGTATGCCGTACAAAATCGCCGAGATTTGCACCCGTTACGGTGTACACTATTACCCGATCGTCTCGTCGGCTCGGGCTTTTCGGGCGCTGTGGAAACGTGCTTACCACAAATTCTGCGACTGGCTCGGCGGTGTCGTCTACGAAGACCCCTGGCTTGCGGGCGGCCATAACGGGCTGTCCAACAGCGAAGATCCGCTCAAACCCGAGCCGCCGTACCCGCGAGTTCGGGAACTGCGCGCGATGATGGTCGATATCGGCCTCTCGAAGACGCCGATTTTTATGGCGGGCGGGTTGTGGTACCTGCGTGAATGGATTGACTGGATTGAAAATCCCGAACTCGGCCCGATCGCCTTCCAATTCGGGACCAGACCGCTCGTCACTCAGGAAAGCCCCATCTCCGACGTGTGGAAGCGCAAGCTTCTTACGTTGGGGGAGGGCGACGTTTACCTGAACCGCTTCAGTCCCACCGGATTTTATTCTTCGGCTGTGCGCAATGGGTTTCTAAACGAGCTGCAAGAACGCTCGGCGCGCCAGCTCGCCTATTCGGTTGAGGCGGTTGGCGACCATGTCGCTGCCTTCCGTGTCGGAGCCCGTAACCGGGTAGTTTACTTGACGCCGCATGACCGCAAATCCGCCGAGAGGTGGGTCGCCGCGGGCTATTCGGAAGCACTGCGGAGCCCCGATTCGACCCTGATCTTTGTGACGCCGCAAAAGGCCTACGAGATCCGTGCCGACCAGATTAATTGCATGGGTTGTCTCAGCGCCTGCCAGTTCTCGAACTGGGCGCAGAACGAAACCGGCTCGACCGGGAAAAAAGCCGACCCGCGAAGCTTTTGTATCCAGAAGACCTTGCAGGCCATCCGGCACTCGGACGATGTCGAGCAGCAACTGATGTTCGCCGGCCACAACGCCTATCGGTTTAACTCCGACCCGTTTTATGCGAATGGCTATGTTCCGACCGTTCGAAAGCTGGTGGAGCGTCTGCAGACCGGCGATTGAGTCGACCACGGCATCGGCAGGTATTTATGTGCCGGCATGTAAATTAGAGCTATAATGCTCTCCCAATTTGGGTAATCGCACCGCGCGTCAAGCCCGAACCACGATCGAGCGCCGGGTGCTGCGGCGGCGCCTAATGGAGTAGGCATCGCTGGCGATAAAAGCTTGAACTCCAGTCGCGCGCCGCTTGACACCTTCCGGTCGTAGAGTAAAATTATTCCAAGGTGCGTTGCCTGCATCGGAAGGGTTGATGCGAGAGGCAAAGCCGCACCGGTTCGGTTTCGGCGGACTCTGGTGCGGAACGCGTGTAAGTTTTGGGAAAGCGGACGCGAGGATGCGAACGCCCCACGCCACTCGATGCCAATGATCTGGTGTCTCGCGATCGGTACAGCTGCGGCTGCTCTGATGCGGGGATTGCGGCGCAACCTGCGAACAACCAACCGAGGCGCTGAGCCGAGGTCTAACGCTTGAACAGACTGCGAACACTACAAGGAGGAGGGCGCAAAATGGCTTATCAGGAAGACATCGCCTTAATGGCGCATCTGATGCGGCGAGCGGGCTTTGGTGCGAGCCGGGACGAGCTCGAAGCGCGGGTGGCCAAAGGATATGAGGCGACCGTCGAGGAATTGCTGCACCCCGAGGTCCAGCCGGAGGTCGACGCCTATACATTGTTGCGCTATCAGCCGGCGTCGTTGCTGCCGGGCGGCCAGCCGCCGATGGGCAACGTCAACTGGATGTACTATCTGGTCAACACCCAGCGGCCGCTCGAAGAGAAGATGGCGCTGTTCTGGCACCATGTTTTCGCGACAGGCAATTCCAAGGTCGACAACTATGACCAGTTGTTGACCCAAATCAATCTGTTCCGCGAAAATGGCCTGGGCAACTACCGCGATTTGCTGCTCAAGGTCGCCAAAAACCCGACCATGATTTTCTGGCTCGATAACCAGCAGAACCACGGCACCGCGGTCAACGAAAATTGGGGCCGCGAACTGCTCGAGCTGTTCAGCCTTGGCGCCGGCAACTACACCGAGAAGGACGTGCGCGAATGCTCTCGGGCGTTTACTGGCTGGACCTTTGAGACCAAGATTCCGCGCGCACCCTATGGCCGGTTTCCGTGGCAGTTTGAATACCGCCCCGAAGATCACGATGACGGCGAAAAGGAATTCCTCGGTCACAAGGGCCGGTTTAACGGCGAAGACATCATCGACATCATCGTTCACCAGCCGGCCTGCGGCAAGTTCATCTGTCGGCATCTGTACAACTTCTTTGTCGCCGACGAGCCCCAAGTGCCAGCCTGGCCGATCGAACCACCGAAGGATCAGCAAGCGGTCGACACGCTGGTCGGCGCGTTCCGCGATGCCAAGTTCGACATGAAGCCCGTGCTGCGCGTGCTGTTCAACTCGGACTTCTTCAAGAACGCCCGCTTCCAGCACATGAAGTCGCCGGCCGAAGTGGTGGTCAGCACCTTGCGCATGGTCGGCGGTCATGAGCTGCCAAAACCGGGCTACGGCACGCTGTCGATGCAACCCACCTATATGGGCCAGGATCTGCTCAACCCGCCGTCGGTCGAGGGCTGGCACACCGGTAAGGAGTGGATCAACAGCGGCTCGCTGATGGCCCGCATAAACTTTGTCGCGGAAAAGGTTGGTGACACTTCGTTGCCCGGTGTGCGCGCAATCATCAACCGGGTCAAGCAACACGGTTCGCTGAGCCCCGAGCAACTCGTCGACCAATGCCTCGACATGATCGGTCCCGTCGAAGTCCGCGACGACACGAAGCAGGAGCTGCTGTCGCAGGCCCGCGCATGGGGTCAGATCGCGTGGGACAGTTCGTCGAACGCAGCTAACGCCGACCAGCGCGTCGGGCAGATGCTGCAGCTGATCGCCGCCACCCGCGAATATCAATTCGGATAACGGACTCTAACTCATCAGATCCGAGGAGGACGCTACAATGCCAGCAACACAGGAAGTAAAGAAAGACCCGGTCATTGTCGTGCTGCAATTGACAGGCGGCAACGACTATCTCAATACGGTGATCCCGTATAACAATCCGTTGTACCGGGACAACCGCAAGGCAGTAGGGATTTCCGACAACCAGATCATTCATCTCGACGCGACCTACGGCATCCCGAACTACATGGCGCCGATCAAGCAG